>NZ_JBFTOQ010000014.1:0-178515 GCF_056398045.1 Cupriavidus sp. 05L411
GCGGGTGATGTCGATGCCGTTGAACAGGATCGTGCCCGTGGTCGGCTCGAGGAACTTGGTCAGCAGGTTGAAGCAGGTGGTCTTGCCGGCGCCGTTGGGGCCGATCAAGGCATGGATGGAGCCGCGCCGCACCTTGAGGTTGACGTCGCTTACCGCGGTGAACCCCTTGAACTCCTTGGTGAGGTTCCGCGTTTCCAGGATCGTTTCTTGCTGATTCATGGTCTCCTGCCCGCCCTCTTGCTGCGGCACCGGCTTCTGGTCGGCACCGCCAAATGGTCAGAACTGTGGTGCCAGTCGCACCACCACCGCACAGGTCACGCCAATCCAGTTGCGCTCCCCGTGGCTGTTGCGGCTCTCGCGCCGCTTGTATTTATTTGCTGCCTTTATTGCAGCCTGGATGTCCGCCGTGCGCGCCCCTCCCGGAACGCGCGACGCGCCCTTGTAGGGGCGCGCCAATGTGAGCGGTGCTGCACGGCATCTCGGCGTCTATTGTGTGCGTCTGCTGCGTCGCAAAACATCCGGGTTTGCACTGATTATGAAACATGAACCAGATGTCAGGTTGGTGTCAGGTTTGCCGCGCGTTTGCCGCACGTTCGCGGCCGGCGGCGTACTCAGGCCTGGGTTGTGGCTCCCGCTTTGCTGGCCAGCGAAGCCCCCGCCGGAGAAACAGCGCCCTGCGTGACCCCTTGCGCCACGCCGCTCGCGCGCCGGCGCCGATCCTCCCGGATCATGTCGCTGGCGCGCTCCGCGATCATGATGGTCGGGGAGTTGGTATTGCCCGAGGTGATCAGCGGCATGATCGATGCATCGACCACACGCAAGCCATCGATGCCGATCACGCGCAGGCGCTGGTCCACCACGGCCTGCGGGTCATCGGGACGGCCCATGCGGCACGTGCCCACCGGATGGAAGATGGTGGTGCCGATCTCGCTTGCGGCCTGTGCCAGTTGCTCGTCGGTCTCGAACGCCGCGCCCGGCAGCCATTCCTGCGGCTTGTAGGGCGCGAGCGCGGGCGAGGCCACGATGCGCCGCGTCAGCCTCAGTGAATCCGCCGCGACCTTGCGGTCGGCATCGGTCGTCAGATAGTTGGGCGCGATCACCGGCGCGTGGCGGAAATCCGGATCGGCGATGTGCACGCTGCCGCGCGAAGTCGGGCGCAGGTTGCACACGCTGGCGGTGAACGCATTGAAGCGATGCAACGGATCGCCGAACTTGTCGAGCGATAGCGGCTGCACGTGGTACTCGAGGTTGGGCCGCGCATACGATGCATCCGAGCGCGCGAAGGCGCCGAGCTGCGACGGCGCCATGCTCATCGGGCCGCTCTGGTTGACCGCGTACTGCAGGCCGATGCCAAGCTTGCCCCACCAGCTGCCTGCGCGCGTGTTGAGCGTGCGCACGCCCTCCACCTTGACCACGCTGCGCAGCTGCAAGTGGTCCTGCAGGTTTTCGCCCACGCCGGGCAACGCATGGCGCACCGCGATGCCCGCCGCCTGCAGCCGCTCGGGCTGGCCGATGCCGGACAGCTCCAGCAACTGCGGCGTATTGACCGCGCCCGCCGCCAGGATGACCTCCTCGCGCGCTGCCGCCGTGAATGGCTTGCCGCCGCCGAGATAGTCCACGCCGGTGCAGCGGCGTCCCTCGAACGTCAGCGCGCTCACCTGGGCGCCGGTGACGATCGTCAGGTTCGGCCGTTCCGCCGCGCGGCGCAGGAACGCCTTCGCGGTATTCCAGCGGATGCCGCGTCGCTGGTTGACCTCGAAATAGCCCACGCCAAAGTTGTCGCCGCGATTGAAGTCATCGGTGCGCGGGATGCCGGCCTGCTCGGCGGCATCGATAAAGCGCTCCAGGATGTCCCAGCGCAAGCGCTGCCCTTCCACCCGCCATTCGCCACCCGCGCCGTGGAATTCGTCGCCGCCGCGATGATGGTCCTCGCTGCGCTTGAACAGCGGCAGCACATTGTCCCAGCGCCAGCCGTCGTCGCCCGTCAGGCGCGCCCAGTCGTCATAGTCTTCGCGCTGCCCGCGCATATAGATCATGCCGTTGATGGAGGACGAGCCACCCAGCACGCGGCCGCGCGGGTAGCCCAGCGAGCGGCCGCCCAGCCCGGCTTGCGCCACGGTGCGGTACATCCAGTCGGTGCGCGGGTTGCCGATGCAATACAGGTAGCCCACCGGGATGTGAATCCAGTGGTAGTCGTCGCGCCCGCCGGCTTCCAGCAGCAGCACGCTCACCTCGGGGTCCTGGGTCAGGCGGTTGGCCAGCACGCAGCCGGCCGATCCGGCGCCGACGATGATGTAGTCGTATGTCTCCATGCTTTCTCTTGTCAGGCCTTGCGCCACGTTTGGAAAGGTTGATGATGAGCCCGCGCGGGAATATCCCGCCAGGATGGCAAATGCGTGCGTCCGTGCGCGGCATGCCGAGCTTGGGCCATGGCTGCGCGCAATGGTTCAGATGATGGCAGCCAGGGACACATCATGCGCGCTCACGCTGCCTGCGGCTGCAGATGCTTGCGCAGCCAGCCGGTGAGCGCGGCCAGTACCTCGCCGCGCAGCGGCTGTGCCTCGTTGAAGATCTCGTGGTAGCCGGTGTCGAACCAGAGCGCGTCGCGCAGGTCGGGCGGCGCGTTGTCGAAGAAGCGGCGGCTGCCGGCCGGATCGACGATGCGATCGTCGCCCGCCACCAGCATCAGCATGGGCGCTTCCAGCATGGACGCGTCGGTTTGCGCCTGCGCCATGCCGCGCACGAAGGTCTCCAACACGCCGGCGCTGATGGTGCCCTGCACCCGCGGATCGGCACGGTACTGCGCCACCACCGCGGCGTCGTGCGACAGGTAGCGCGCATCGATCGGGTTGGGCACGCGCAGGCGCGGCACCAGCGTCAGCAGCATGCGGTGCAGGGCCAGCATCGGGGCGGACAGCCTCAAGGCCAGCGCGGGCGATGACAGCACAAGCGCGCGGATGGGCCGCACGCGCGCAGTGGCGAAGCGCGCGGCCACCAGCCCGCCCATGCTGTGCCCCAGCAGGAGCGGCAGCTCCTGCCACTGGCCCACCGCGGCGTCGTGGATTTCGGTGAGGTCTTCGACGAACACATCCGGATGCTCCGCCACCATGCGCGGGCCGCCGCTGGCACCATGGCCGCGCTGGTCGTAGGCGCGCACACGCAGGCCCAGGCCGCACAACAGCTCCGCCACGTGCTGGTAGCGCCCGCAATGCTCGGCCAGGCCGTGCACCAGCAACAGCGAACCAGCGGGTTCCGGGAACAGGTCGGGATCGGGCTGCCAGGTGCGCAGGAACAGTTCCGTGCCGTCGCGCATGCGCTGGCGGCTTTCGATGGGGGTGGCGGGCCGCGCGGGCGCCGCCACGGCAGGGCCGCCGACGTCGGTCGGCTCGGCGGGAGCAGCGGTACTCGGTCGATCCATTCGGTTGATCTCCATCTGTGTTCCGCTACGATGCCGCCAGCCTTCCCTGCCTAGGAGGCCGCGGCGCTGTCCTCGCCGTGACGATGGCAGGCCGGCACCGCGCCATCGCTGCTGCCGCCCGCATCCACCTCCTCCGCCGCCAGGCCGAATCCCGCCTGCGCCATATCCGCGAGGATCGGGCAGTCGGGCCGCGCGTCGCCGCTGCAGGCCTCGGCCAGCTGGCGCAGCGTGTCGCGCATGGCGGCAAGCTCGGCAATGCGCTGCTCCAGGTCCGCCACGTGGCGCAAGGTGAGCGCCTTGACGTCGGCGCTGGCCCGCGCGCGGTCGTGCCACAGCGACAGCAGTCCGCGTATCTCGTCCAGCGAGAACCCGAGATTACGGGCACGCCGCACGAAGCGCAAGGTGTGCACCGCGCGCTCGTCGTAGCGGCGGTAGCCGCCCTCGCTGCGCGGCGGTGGCGCCAGCAGGCCGATGGACTCGTAGTGCCGGATCATCTTCGCGGAGACGCCGGAAGCCTGTGCCGCTTCGCCGATATTCTTGCCGACATTCATGCTTGCTCTCCCGCCGGCTTCCAGCGCCGCAGCAGCAGCGCATTGCCGACCACGCTCACGCTGGAGAATGCCATGGCCGCGCCGGCCACTACCGGGTTAAGCAGGCCGGCCGCCGCCAGCGGGATGCCGATCACATTGTAGAAGAAGGCCCAGAACAGGTTCTCGCGAATCTTGCGCACAGTGCGGTGCGAAATCGCCAGCGCGTCGGCCACCAGCGCCGGGTCCCCGCGCATCAGCGTGATGCCGGCGGCATGCATGGCCACATCGGTGCCGGTCGACATGGCGATGCCGACATCCGCCGCGGCCAGGGCCGGCGCATCGTTGATGCCGTCGCCAACCATGGCCACCACGGTGCCGCCCGCCTTGAGCCCGTTCACGCGCTCGGCCTTGTCGGCCGGCAGTACTTCCGCCTGCACCTCGTCCAGCCCCAGCGTCTGGGCCACGCGCGCGGCGGCGCCCCGGTTGTCGCCGGACAGCATCACCGTGCGCACGCCGGCGGCGCGCAGCCGCTCGATCGCGCGCCGCGCGCCAGGCTTGATGGCGTCGCCAAAGGCAACCAGCCCCACCACGCGGCTTTGCGCGGGCGACGCATCCCCCGCGCCCGTCTCGATCAGCCAGGACACCGTGCGGCCCGCTTGCTGCAGTGCCTGCGCCTGCGCTTCGAGCGTACCCGCCGCTGCGCCCAGCGAGGCGCGCAGGCGCTCGCTGCCAAGCTGCAGCGCCACGCCATCGACCTTGCCGGACAAGCCCATGCCAGGCAATGCACGCACATCGGTAGCGGTCGGCGCGTGGATGCCGCGCGCGCGGGCCGCTGCCAGCACCGCGTGCGCCAGCGGATGCTCGCTGCCGGCCTGCAGCGCGGCCAGGCGCGCCAGCAAGCGCGGTTCCGCATCGTCACCGGCACCCGCCGGTACCGCCAGCGCCACCACTTCCGGCTTACCCACCGTGAGCGTGCCAGTCTTGTCGAAGGCCACCACCTTGACTCGGTGCGCTACTTCCAGCGCCTCGGCGTCCTTGATCAGGATGCCGGCGCGCGCACCCGCGCCCGTGCCCGCCATGATCGCGGTCGGCGTGGCCAGGCCGAGCGCACACGGGCAGGCGATCACCAGCACCGCCACCGCGTTCAGCAAGGCTGCCTCCCAGTTGCCGCCGAACAGGCCCCAGCCTAGCAGCGTGACCAGCGCGATGCCCAGCACCACCGGCACGAACACCGAGCTCACGCGGTCGACCATGCGCTGGATTGGTGCCTTGGCGGCTTGCGCGTGCTCGACCATGCGGATAATGCGCGCCAGCACCGTCTCCGCACCCACCGCCACCGTGCGCGCCACCAGGCGGCCTTCGTAGTTGATGGCGCCGCCGGTCAGCAGCGCGCCGGGTGCCTTCGGTACCGGCAGGCTCTCGCCGGTCAGCATGGATTCGTCCGCATGGCTGCTACCTTCGATTACCTTGGCATCCACGGGCACGCGTGCGCCCGGCAGCACCACGATCTCATCGCCGACCCGCACCGAGCCCAGCGGCACGCTCACCTCCGCGCCGTCGCGGCGCACGATCGCGCTATCTGGGCGCAGCGCGGCCAGCGCGCGGATGGCATCCGCCGTCTGGCGCTTGGCACGCGTTTCCAGCCACTTGCCCAGGCGCACCAGCGTGATGACCACCGCCGCGCTCTCGAAGTACAGGTGCGGCATATCGTCCGCGCCACGCCACATCAGCCACAAGGACAAGCCATAGGCTGCCGAGGTGCCGAGGGCGACCAGCAGATCCATATTGCCCGCGCCCGCGCGCACCGCCTTGAAGCCAGCCTTGTAGAAACGCCAGCCAAACACGAACTGCACCGGTGTGGCCAGCAGCCACTGGACCCAGGCCGGCAGCATCCAGTGCACGCCGAACCATTCGGCCACCATGGGCGCAACCAGCGGCAACGATAGCGCAGCCGAGATCGCCACCGGCCATGGCCCGGACCAGAAGCCTTCGCCAAGCACCGCCCCAGCCGGCAATTCGCCGGTGACCGGCACCGCGCCATAACCGGCGCGCGCCACCGCAGCGGCCAGCGCATCGGCATCCACGGCACCGCGCAGCACGGTCACCTCAGCCTGCTCCGTCGCCAGGTTGACCTGCGCATCCACCACGCCGGCCACGGCCTTCAGCGCACGCTCGACGCGGGCCACACAGGAAGCGCACGTCATGTCGCTGATGGACAAGGTCATGGCCTGGTGCGGCACCTCGTAACCGGCAGCCCTCACGGCCTCGGCGGCGACCGGCAGCACGGCTGCGCTATCGGCCTGCAGCGTGGCTTCTTCGGTGGCGAGGTTGACGGCGACCTGGCGCACGCCAGGCACCTTGCCCAGCGCGGTCTCGACGCGCCGCACGCACGAGGCGCACGTCATGCCGCCGATCGGCAGCCGCCATTCGGAGGGCGGCGCGCCTGCTGCGGCGCCGGGTACGGGAAGGAGTTGGGAGTTAGCGGGCATGGCAGGGATCGGGTCCACAGTGATGACAACCACATCATGGACCTTACCATGTTGGGAAGGTCAAGCCCGCGCGCAAGCAACGCATTCATCACGCGTCGAACGCGAGAACGTTTGGAAAAGGCCTTGCGCTTCCCACGGTGGGAAGGTGCAAACTTCGGGGGTAGACCGAAGTCCGGCACGGCCAGCGCAGCGACAGGTACGCTTTTGGACGGCCGGACGCTCACCTTGATTCCTTACCCCAGGTACCAACAGGAGATTCCAGATGATCCAGTTCCAGGTTGAAGGCATGTCGTGCGGCCATTGCGTAGGCGCCATCACCCGCGCCGTGCAAGCGCTCGATCCCGCCGCGAAGGTGTCGGCCGACATCCCCGCGCAGGCCGTCACGGTAGAGGCCACCGTCAGCGGCCAAGCGCTGCGCGAAGCCATCGAGGCCGCGGGCTATCCCGTCAAGGGCAGCACCCAGGCCGCGGGCTGAACCGGCAGCGGCACAAAGCAAAACGGGCGCCATTGCTGGCGCCCGTTTTGTCGTCTGGCGAGTCGCTCAGAAGCGGTACCCGACGTTCAGGAAGGTCACAACCGGATCGATCTTGATCTTGGTATGCGACACCACGGTAGCATTGCCCGCCGCACCCGCGTTCTGCGTGGTGAGCGTGGCCGTGCTGGACAGCGGCAGGTAGGACACCGACAGGCCGACGAACCAGTTATCGGTGATGGCATAGTTCGCGCCAACATTGAACACCGGATTCCACGAGCTCTTGGCGCTCGCCGTCATCTTGGCGTTCGGACCAAATTCGGAGCGCACGAAAGTCTGGTTGTTGATGGTCTCGTCGGTGAACCATGTGTAGTTCACGCCAAGTCCCACATAGGGGCGGAACTTGGTCTTCGCTTCCCCGAAGTAGTACTTCACCAGTACCGCCGGGCTCCATTGCTTTACATTGCCCAGCGTGCCGTATTTGGCAAACGTGCCAGCGCCCTCTACGTCGTGCTTCGGCGGAATCCCCGCCACGATTTCGCCTGCGATATTGTCGGTAAAGAAGTGCGTGAACGCGATGCCAAGCGTATCCGCGGACTTGATCTTGGCACTCGTGCCGGCTTCGGTCTGGTTGACGGGGAAGCCACCGATGCTATCGACGACCAGCGCATCAGCCGAACTCGTCGGCATCACGCGGAACCAGCCCAGGCTGACAATATTGCTGCCGGCGCTCTGCGCTTGCGCGGCACCAGCAACTAGCATGGCTACGCTGGCCAGCAGGATCTTCTTGGGGGACATGCCTCTTACTCCTTTTATTGACTCTCTACCCGAGGCAGGCATTATCCCGTCTGGTGTGACCCGTCTGTTTCAAACGCTTAACACTTTTGTAGAAGCCCGCCCCTAAATCACGGGTTAACCATTAAAAACGCGGGCAAACGAGCCAAATCGGCCGGCGAAACCGTATGCAATTTGCGACGCTCGCCGGACAGAAAACCTACTGCGCGGTATAGGCCTACTGGTTGCAAGGGAATTACGCTGTGCCGGCGCTCGCCAACACGCACGCGGCCAGATCCCACAGGGCGTAACCGACACTCTTGAAGACCAGCGGGCTGCCGCGGCGCGCGCGCAGTGCGTCCGCGGCAAGGATGGCGTGCTCGAACGGCTGCACGGTGGACCAAGCGATGCCCGCCTGCAGCAGATCACCCGCCTCCTCCTCGATGCCGAACAAGGTATCGGCCAGCAGCCGGCCGTGCGCCGAGGCCGCCTGGCAGAGCGCCGGCGGCAACTCGCACATCTCCGGGCGGAACGCGCCCACCGCGGCGATGAAATGATCGTCGCGCCACAGGCCACTATCCAGGTCCGGCAGCACCGGCACCAGGCTGGACGTCACCGTCACCACCATCGACACGCGCGGCAGGACCGTGCGCACGTCATCCACCGTCTGCGCCTCCACGCCCAGCGTGCGCGCGTGCGCGGCGAGGGCTTCGGCCTTGGCGGCCGTGCGCGAATGCAGCCACACCCGGCGCGGCGAGAGGCCGGTGGCAAAGGCTTCCAGATGGGTCAGCGCCTGCACGCCGGCACCGATGATCAACAGCTCGCCAGCGGGATCCGGCGCGAAGCACTGCGCCGCCAGCAGCGACACGGCGGCAGTGCGCCGGCCCGTCACAGTGGGCCCGTCCAGCAGCGCCAGCCGGCGTCCGGTATGAGCGTCGGCCACTACCACCTCGCCGAGGATATTGGGCAGGCCGCGTTGCGGATTGCCGGGGTGCACGGTGATGTTCTTGGTCATCACCAGCTCCCGGTTGCGCGCTGGCATCACCAGCAGCGTGCCTTCCCCGCCGGCGGGGTCCCCGACAGGCAACGCAATGCGCGGCGGCGCCATGGCCGTGCCCGCGCGCAGTTCGGCCAGCATGGCGGCAATGGCACGGGCCAGCGCGGGGTAAGGCAGGCGGGCCGCGGTCTGGGCGGCGTCTAGCAGGGCAACGGACATGGCGGGTGGCTCCGGAGGCGGTTCGCGATGCTGGATTATCGGCGAACTCGCCGCCGGCCCCCCACGCTCCACAGGTTCAGCCGGTTCAGCGCGCCAGCAAGGACATCACCTGCTCCGGATAACGCGTACCCGCTACTGCGTCTGCCGGGAACACGGCGTCGATGGCCGCCATGTCGGCCGCGTCCAGCACCACGTCCAGCGCGCCAAGGTTGTCGTCAAGGTTGGCCACGCGCCGCGTGCCGGGAATCGGCACCAGCATCTCGCCACGCGCCAGTACCCACGCCAGCGCCAGTTGCGCCGGGCTGCAGCCCTTGTCGCGCGCCAGCGCGTTCACTTTGTCGACCAGCGACAGGTTGCGCGCGAAGTTCTCACCCATGAAACGCGGGCTGGAACGGCGGTAATCGTCCTGCGCGAAATCCTCAGGACTGCGGATGGCACCGGTCAGGAAGCCCCGGCCCAGCGGGCTGTATGGCACGAAGGCAATGCCGAGCCGCTGGCACGTAGCAAGAATGCTCTGGTCGCCACCCGCTTCCACGTCGCGCGTCCACAGCGAATATTCGCTTTGCAGCGCGGTGATGGGATGCACGGCATGCGCGCGCTCGATGGTCTGCGCGCCGGCCTCCGACAGTCCCAGCCAGCGCACCTTGCCCGCCTTCACCAGTTCCGCCATCGCGCCCACGGTTTCCTCGATGGGCACCTGCGGATCGACCCGGTGCTGGTAGTACAGGTCGATATGCTCCACCCCGAGCCGCTTGAGGCTGGCGTCGCAGCTGGCTCGCACATACTCGGGCCGGCCATCCACGCCGCGCGCCACCGGGTTGGCGGCGTCGCGCACGATGCCGAACTTGGTCGCCAGCACCACGCTGTCACGGCGATCCGCGATGGCCCGGCCTACCAGGCTCTCGTTGGTGTACGGGCCATAAATATCAGCCGTATCAATAAAATTAACACCGTGATCAATGGCGTGATTGATAGCACGAATAGATTCGGCGTCGTCATGCGCGCCGTAGAACTCGCTCATGCCCATGCAGCCCAGGCCAAGCGGGAATACCTGTGGGCCATGCCGGCCCAGCTTGCGTAGTGCGGTCATGCGGAACTCCTTGGTTGAGGAACCTCGGCAGTATCGCCAAGGCCGGGGTGCGGAAACAGCCGGCTACGCTGCATGCGTCATGAAGCGCAGCTTCACAATCGGGTTGCCCTCTGAAGCTGGACACAATGGGCGATGGGAAGGGCAATGGGCTCTCATCCCGGGTTCTCCCGGCGGGACAGGAAGTCAACCAGCACCCGCAGCTTAGGCAGCATGTGCCGGCTCGATGGCCACAGCATCCAGAATGTGCCCTGCACCACGTTGAACGTGTCCAGCGCCGTCACCAGGCGCTGGTCGCTCAGCGCCTCCTGCGCCACGAAATCCGGCACGTAGCAAATGCCCAGGCCGCCGATCGCCGCGGCCAGCACGCCTTCGATGTTGTTCAAGGCGAACGTGCCCGGCAAACGCACTTCCTCGCCGTCGGCATCCTGCGTCAACACCCAATCCTGCAGTTTCCCGCTGGAGGGGAAACGATAGCGCAGGCAAACATGCTGCTCCAGGTCCTTCGGCCGCCTGGGCATGCCGCGCCGCGCGAAGTAGTCCGGCGCGGCGCACACCACCTGGCGAAAAGGCCGCAGGCGCCGCGACATCAGCTGGGAATCCACCAGCGCGCCGCTGCGGATCACCAGGTCGAAGCCCTCCTCCACCACGTCCACCATGCGGTCGCTGAAATCCAGGTCGAACTCGATCTCCGGATAGGCGGTGCAAAACGCGGTCAGGTCGGGCAGCAACAGGCGATAGCCGATCGCCGGGACGCTGATGCGCAGCCGGCCGCGCGGCGCCTCCTGCAGCCGCGACAACTCCAGTTCCGCGTCGTCGATTTCCTCGAGGATACGGCGGCAGCGCTCGAAGAAAAGCGCACCCTCATCCGTCAGCCGGATCTGCCGCGTGCTGCGGTGAAACAGCCGGATGCCAAGCCTGGCCTCGAGCCGCATCACGCTCTTGCCGATGGCCGATGGCGAGACACCGAGAAGCCGTCCCGCCGCGACGAAGCTCCGGGTCTGCGCCGCGCGCACAAAGGCGTACAGGCCACTAAGACTGTCCATGACGATCCATGACTATCTATGCCGCTTCATTAGAGAATTTTTGTCCGCTAAGCACGGAAATCCAGGTGCTTTAAGACGTATTAAGGCCATCCTATCATCAGTCCACTTTTGCGATTGGCCACAGCCACGTGCTATCGGCGCCAGCAACATGCGACGCCCGCACCGCCCTCCAACCCGGACTCCCAATGCCCAAACCTGCACCTGACGCCGCGCACACCACGGCGCAAAAACTGATGATCCTTGGCGCGGTCTGTCTTGCCGCGCTGGCCATGCCCCTGAGCTTCACCGGCCCGGCGGTAGCCTTGCCAGCGATCGCTGCCGATCTCGGCGGCAGCCCGATCGCGCTGAACTGGGTCACCAACGCCTTCATGCTGTGCTTCGGCAGTTGCCTGATGGCAGCCGGCGCGCTGGCCGACCGCTTCGGGCGCAAGCGCGTCTTTCTCACCGGCATTGCCGGCTTTGCGCTTAGCTCGCTGGCCCTCACGGCAGCGCCCGACATCGCCTGGCTGGATGGCCTGCGCGCAGCGCAAGGAGTGGCCGGCGCCGCCGCCTTCGCAGGGGGCATGGCAGCGCTGGCGCAGGAGTTCGAGGGGCAGGCCGCCACCCGCGCATTCAGCTTGCTGGGCACTACGTTCGGCGTGGGACTCGCTTTCGGGCCAGTGCTGGCAGGATGGCTGATCGAGCAAGCCGGCTGGCGCAGCGTCTTCCTCAGCGCGGCCGCGATCACCGTTTGCGCAGTGGTGATGGGTGCACGCTGCATGCGCGAGTCGCGCGACCCCGCCGCCAGCGGGCTTGACTGGCCAGGCGCGGGCACCTTTACCGGCGCGCTGAGTTTGTTCACTTATGCCGTGCTGCGTGCGCCGGAAAGCGGCTGGGGCAGCTTGCCGGTTATCTTGCTGCTGGCCAGCGCCGCCGTGCTGATGCTGGCGTTCGTCATGATCGAGCAGCGCGTGCGCGCGCCTATGCTGGACCTGTCGCTGTTTCGCTATCCGCGCTTTGTCGGCGTGCAATTCCTGGCGGCCGCGCCCGCGTATTCGTACGTGGTGTTGCAAGTGCTGCTGCCGGTTCGCCTGATCGGCATCGAAGGCTACAGCGCGATCGAAGCCGGCCGCATGATGATTGCGCTGTCCGCACCGATGCTGGTGGTGCCGCTGCTGGCCGGGCATCTGACCCGCTGGCTCTCGGCTGGCCTGATCTGTGGCCTGGGCTTGCTGGTGTGCGCCGGCGGCCTGCTATGGCTGGCCCAATGCGCGCCGGGCCAGCCGGGCGCCGGGCTGGCGCTGCCCATGCTGGCGATTGGCCTTGGCATCAGCCTGCCCTGGGGCCTGATGGATGGCCTCGCCGTCAGCGTGGTGCCCAAAGAGCGCGCGGGCATGGCCACCGGCATCTTCAGCACCACGCGGGTGGCGGGCGAAGGCATTGCCCTGGCCATCGTTGGCGCCATGCTTGCCGGGCTTGCCCAGTCCAGGCTGCACGCCATCGCCACTGCGCCCTCGCCCGCGCTGGCGCAAGCCGCGCACCGGCTCGCCATGGGCGACCTGCCCCGCGCCATGGCTCTGCTGCCGCAGGCGAGCGAGCAGGCACTGGTGCAAGGCTATGGCGACGCCTTCCGGCTCCTGCTGTATATCCTCGCCGCGATCACCATTGCATCGGCGGCATTGGTATTTGGCTTGCTCAGCCATTCACGGTTGCCGCATCTGTCGGGATCCGCGCCAGAGGCCTTGCGCTAGCGACGCGCCGCCGCACGCTTCGCGGCAAGGCGCGCCATGCTACCCTCGCCGCACCATGAAGCCTGACGTCTCCCTTGACCCCGACCTGCTGCCCGCCATGGCCGCCTTCGTCCGCGTGGCGCGCCTGGGCAGTTTCACCGCCGCCGCCACCGCGCTCGGGGTGAGCCCATCGGCCATCTCGCAGACCATCCGCCAGCTTGAGCAGCGCCTGGGCGTACGCCTGCTGCAACGGACCACGCGCCGGGTCGGCCTGTCCGAAGCCGGCGCCGCGCTGCTGGCGCGCGTGGAGCCTGCACTGACGGAGATCGGGGCCGCGGCCGACGACACGCGCCAGCAACGCGAAATGCCCGCCGGCACGCTGCGCATCACCACCTCGTACTCGGCTGCGGCCACCGCGCTGCAACCGGTGCTGGTGGAGTTCATGCAGCTCTATCCGTCGATCTGCGTCGACGTAGCCGTCGACGACCGCTTGACCGACCTGATCGCCGAGGGCTTCGATGCGGGCCTGCGCCTGGGCGAGGCGTTGCAGCGCGACATGGTGGCGATTCCCATCACCGGCCCGATGCGCATGGTGGTGGCCGGCACGCCGGACTACTTCGCGCGCCGTGGCAAGCCCAAGCTGCCGCGCGACCTGCAGGCGCATGCCTGCCTGCACTACCGCTTCGGCCCCGCGGGCCAGGTCTATCGCTGGGAATTCATGCACGCCGCGCGCCAGGCCACGGTCGATACCGGCATCGCGCTGATCGCCAATGACAAGGCCCTGCTGCATCAGGCAGCGCTCGCCGGGCTCGGGCTGCTTTACGAGTTCGAGTCCTTGCTGCGCGCGCCTCTCGCCTCGGGCCAGCTGGTCACGGTGCTGGATGACTGGCTGCCGCCGTTCGATGGCTTCTATCTCTACTACCCGGGCCGCCTGCTGATGCCGGCCAAGCTGCGCGTGTTCGTCGACTTCCTCAAGGCGCGCGCACCGCTCGCACCGGCATCGTCAGCCGCGTAATCAGCGGCGCGGCGCCTTGGCTACGGCGCCGCGCACTTCGATGCCGATGCGGTCAACCACCTTGCCTGCGGCATCCAGCAACTCCACCTCGTGCCGGCCCGGCCAGGGCAGCCAGGAGAGCTGGCCGCCGCGCCCCAGCGGCTTGCCGTCGATGCGCCAGCTCACGCGTTGCGCGGTCTGTCCGCTGACGCCCTCGGCATGGAACCAGACGCGCTGCGCCGCCGGCGGGATATCGGGATCGAGCGCGAACACGGTGCCGTCGGCAGGGCTGGCGATGGCAGTGACGCGATCCTTGGTGGCACGCACGCTATCCGCGCTGGCAATGTTGACAACGCGCATGGCGGTACCCGCGAGGAAGACCTCATCGCGCGCGGGCTCGACGTTATCGGCGAAGCGCAACGGCACACGCTCCACGCCGGCAGGCATGGACGGCGCCACGCTCGGCACCGAGCGGTGCAGTGCCTCCATGATCTCGTGCCACACCGGCGCGGCGCCGGACACCCCCGAGACCTCATGCATGCTTGCGCCGCTGGCGTTTCCCACCCACACGCCAACCGTGTAGCGCTGCGACCAGCCCACGCACCAGTTGTCGCGCATGTCCTTCGACGTGCCGGTCTTGACCGCGGTCCAGAAGCGCGTGGTCAGCGGGCTGTCCAGGCCAAACGTGCGCGCCCGCGCGTGGCGATCCGACAGCACATCGGCAACCAGATAGCTAGCCGCAGGCGACATCACCACGCGCACTGGCACCTGCGGCGCATCGGCGCGCAGCCGTGCGCCCCCATAACGCCCACCGTTGGCGAACGCACGATAGGCATTGGTAAGCGCGACCAGCGGCACATCGGCACTGCCCAGCGCAAGGCTGTAGCCGTAGTAATCACCGGCCTGCGCCAGCGGCAAGCCGAGCGCGGTCAGCCGCTGGTGAAAGCGATACGGCGTGACCATCACCAGCGTGCGCACCGCGGGCACGTTCAGCGACGACGCCAGCGCGGCCCGCATGCTCACCCAGCCCGCATATTGCCGGTCATAGTTCTGCGGCACATAGAGGCCCCCACCGCCGCCCGTGGGCAGGTTGACAGGCCGGTCGTCCAGCAGCGATGCCGTGGTCAGCCGCCGTGCCTCCAGCGCCTGCTCATAGAGGAACGGCTTGAGCGTGGATCCGGCCTGGCGCGGCGCAGCCGCGTGATCGACCTGCGCGGCCGCCGACAACGCGCCCGACGAACCCACATAGGCCAGCACGTCGCCACTCGCGTTATCGATCACCACCACCGCGCCGTCTTCCACATTGCGTCCGGCAAGCTCGCGCAGATGCCGATCCAGGCTCGCCGTGGCGATGCGTTGCAGGCCGGCATCGAGCGTGGACGTGATGGTGGCGGGCACCGGGCCGGCGCCGCGGGCTTGCGATACCAGCAAGCGCGCCAGATGCGGTGCCAGGTTCGGCGTGAGGTTCGGCATCGATGTTGTGCCCGCATTGCTGGCGCCGCTGCGCAGCAACGCCAGTTGCGCGAAGCCGTCCAGCCCGTCGCATGCCTTGGGCAATTGCTGCTCGCGCAGGATGCCGCACGCGCGCTGCGCCACCTGCGGCGCACGCGCGTTGGGCGCACGCACCAGCGCCACCGCCAGCGCCGCCTCGCGTGCATCGAGGCCGCTCGGATACTTGCCGAACAGTGCCTGCGACAGCGCGGACAGGCCGACCAGCTCACCGCGAAACGGCACCAGGTTGAGATACGCCTCGAGGATCTGGTCCTTGCTCCAGTTGCGCTCCAGTGCCGTCGCGCGCACGGCCTGCGCCATCTTCTGGCTCACGCTGCGGCCGCTGTCGGCACGGCGCAGGTCCTCGTCGAGCAAGCCGGCGAGCTGCATGGTCAGGGTGGAGGCGCCGCGTGTGCGCGTATTCCACAGGTTGGCCCACGCGGCGGCGGCAACGCCCTGCCAGTCCACGCCGCTGTGCGCATAGAAGCGGCGGTCCTCCGACAGCACGATTGCGGTGCGCACCGCGGGCGATATCTCCGCCAGCGTGACCCAGTCGCCGCGGCGCGCACGGAAATCGTCGCGCACGCGGGACAGGGTTTCGCCATGGCGGTCGAGCACCACCACATCCGCGCTGCGCCAGCCGGCGCGCACGCTGTCGAAGGATGCTAGCGCCAGCGCAGGCGCAGGCGCGCAGGCCAGGCAGGCCATCATGGCTACCGCGCGCAGGCCCGCGTTCATTTGTCCCGCCCGGCCGCCACGCCGGCCACCAGCAGCACCTGCGCGGCGGCGTAGGTCCACCAGATGCCGAGCGCAAAGGTATCGAACGGCACGAGGAACCGCGCGGTGCCGAGCAAGCCGTCAGACACGGCGAAACACAGCGCACCGATTGCCGCCAGCGGCGTCGGCAGTTTCGCCAGCAACGCGGCGCAGGCCATCGCCGCGAGCGCGCCGACATAGACCGAGACCGGCACCGCCAACGTGCCCAGATTGGGCCAGAAGCGAGCGAGCATCACGCCAGCAGCGCCCATGACCACACCGCAAGCAATCAGGCGATGCGCGCGCCCGTCACCCGCCATGGGCACGAACAAGCCGAGGTAGGCGAAGTGCGCGATCAGAAAAGCCCCAAGACCGCCGATGAAGGAGAACGACAGCCACGGCATCGCCAACAGAAAGTCCCCCAGCGCGGAGAACAGCAGCGCCGCCATCAGCCAGCGCCGCTCGCGACGCAAGGGATGGAAGTGCGCGGCGCGTACCAGCAGCAGCGCCATGGCGGTCTTCCACAACGGCTGGAAGGCGATCTGCCCATTCAACGGCGCGCCGGGCGGCGAGTCCATCGCGACGGTGACCAGCAGGCCGCCGTACACCAGGCCGGCCATGGTGCCGGCCAGCCACCACTCGCGCACCCGCGCGGGCATCATCATTGCAAGCCAGCTCAAGGGCGTGCTCCTACGGTCAGTCTGGCATTGGGTTGCGCGCCGAATACATCCGGCGCGTACATCGCCTCGACCCGGGTGGGCGGCAAGGCGAACTCGCCGGCATTGTTCAGGCGCACGGTGTATTCCACCGTGGCACTGCCGCGCGGCATGTAGGCGTAATACTCGCGCAATGCCTGCGGCGTGCGCTCGGTGAACGCAGGCCATGCGCCCTTGCGCCGCTCGCCGCGCGTGGCGATCTCCGAGTCGCGCCCGAGGCCGCTGCCGAGGATGGTAGCCCCAGCGGGCACCGGGTCGCTCACCACCACCCAGGTCATGTCGGCCTGCGCATCGATCTCCAGCTTCACGCGATACGTGTCGCCGCGCGACCACTTGCCCGCCACCGCCTGCTCCACCGCAGTCACGCTGCGCGTGATGCGGTAGCCCGCCGAGAGCGGCGCGGCCAGCGGCACCGCCGCCAGCGCGCGCACCGTGGCCCAGGGTTTGCCGGCGCCTTGCTGCACGGCCTGCAGCGTGGCGGACTCGCCCGCGCGTGGCCACGGCAGGCTGAGGCTGCCGCTTGCCACGCCATCCACCTTCCCGGCACGCGCCCAGTCGAAGCTGCGCGATGCATCGGGCACCCCCTCCAGCGTCACGCGCGTGGCGCCCGACACCGGCGTCTTCTCGAAGACTTGCGCAAAGCGCGTGATCGCCAGCGAGCCCCAGGCGTTGGCCGTGGTCGTGCCCCAGGCGCCGCGCATCTGCCGGCCGAGCAAGCCGGTAGCGAGTTGCGCGCTTTCGTCCTTCCAGCCGGGCAGATCGAGCGACAGCGCCAACAGGCGCGCGGCGTTGAGATCGCCGCCGCTCATCAGCCACCACCAGTTGTCGTCGCGCTCGGTGGAAAACGCCAGCCGCGTGCCTTGCACGGTCAGCCGCGAGCGCAGGATCTGCTGCGCTTGCGCGAGGCGCTCTTCGCGCTGCGGGATATCCTGCACGCGCGACAGCACGGCAATCCAGTCGAGCAGCGCAGAGGTGGGCCACTGCGCCGGCAGGATCTGGATCGAGCCCAGCATGCGCGCCTGCGCGTGCCCGCTGCGTGACAGCGCCTCTAGCGCGGCCAGCTTGCGCACTTCCAGATCCTGCGTCGGTGCCCAGCGTTCGCGCTTGATGCGGCCTTCGATGAACGCGGCCAATCCGCTTTCCATGCGGGCCCGCGTTTCGTCGGGCAGGCGCAGCGGCAGCCCCGCGCGCACGGCTTCGTCGGACACGGCCAGCAAGTAGGCGGTCAGCACCTCGCTGCCGGCGTTGCCGTCGTTTTGCAGCGGGAAGTACGAGGCCAGCCCGTCGTTGTCGAGATAGCCGGGCAGTTGCGTAGTCAGAGCATTCCACTGCGCCGCATCGCCCAGCCCGATCGCGCGCGAGGCACGCTGCTCCAGGCACGAGAACGGATAGTTGCGGAACCACTCGCGCACGCCAGGCATGCCGCCTGCCAGCGAGGCTTGCAGGTTCACCTGCAGGCCACCGCGAGGCTGGCCCGCGCCATCGGCTAGCGCACCCTGCGGTGCGCGTACCGGCACCGACAGGTTTGGCGCGAGCTGCGCCAACGTGGCTTGCTGTACGGTGAGCGGCACCGCCGGCACCAGTTGCTGCGAGAGCTTCACGCGGTCGCTGGCGCCGCCCGTCTTGCCGGCCTCGGTAGCTTCCACCTCCCACTGCACCGTGCCGTCCTGGGCCGACGAGCCCGCCGGCAACAGCGGCGCGGCCGCATCCCAGCCGATCTCGCGCGATTCTCCCGCGGGAATCTCCACCGTCTGCGCGGCCAGCGCCTGCGGCTGTGCGGACTGCCCCGGCGGGCTCACACGCGCCACAGCCTGCACCGTCATCGCGCGCTGCGTGGTATTGCGCAGCGTAAACATGGCGCGATAGCGATCTTCCTCGCGCACCAGCGGCGGCAGTCCCGAGATCAGCTGCAGGTCCTGCTTGGCAGCAATGGTGGCGCTGCCGTTGCCGAAGCGGCCCACGCCCAGGTCGGCCACGGCCACAATGCGGAATCGCGTGAGCGAATCGTTGAGCGGCACCGTCAGCGTGGCGCGCCCTTCGCCGTCAAGCTGCACGCGCGGATTCCACAGCAGCAAGGTATCGAACAGCTCGCGCGTCGGGCTCTTGCCGCCGCCGCCGCCCGCCGGCACGGCCTTGCGGCCGTAGTGGCGCCGGCCGATGATTTCCATCTGCGCGGTGGCGGTCTCCACGCCATAGCTGCGCCGGCGCAGCATGGCGTCGAGCAGATCCCAGCTCGTGTTCGGCATCAGCTCCAGCAGGGCTTCATCCACCGCGGCAAGTGCAACTTCGCCATTGGCGGCGGGCTTGCCGTCGGGCAGCTTCACCTGCACGGCTACCTGTGCCTTGCCGCGCACGGGATGGCTCGTCTTGTCGGGCGTCACCTTCACGTCGAGCTTGTAGCCCTCGTTGCCCACGCGGATCTCCGCCAGCCCGAGGCGGAATGCGGGCTTGGACAGGTCCACCAGCGCGCTCGGCGCGGCATACTCGCGGCCCTCGCTGCGAAACGCCTGCCACCACTCGGTTGGCTGGCGCCAGCCCCAGGTGAAGAACGAATACCAGGGCACGTCGCGCAAGCGCCCGCGCAACGCCAGCACCGATACATACACATTGGGGCCCCACTCCGGCCTTACCTTGACCCGCACCGTGGGATCACGCCCGTTGAGCTCCACCACGCTGGTCTCCAGCACGCCCTCGCGCTCCACCGCCACCAGCGCAGTGGCATGGCGGAATGGCATGCGCACCTGAAACACGGCGGTCTCGCCCGGCGCGTAGGCCTTCTTTTCGGGCAGCAGGTCAATGCGGTCGTTGTTCTCCCCGCCGAACCACAGCTCGCCCTGGCGCGTCACCCAGACCGAGGTGGCGGCCTGCGAAACGCGTCCCGCGTTATCCCGGGCCTGCGCGATCAGTTCCACCTGGCCGGCCTCGGGCAGCGTCACGTCGCATTGCATGCGGCCTTGCGCATCCGTTCGGCCCTCGCACACGATGCCCAGGTCCTTGTTCTCGTTGCGGTTGTCGTAGCGATAGAAGCCACCCACCACGCGCTTGCGCACCGAGGTGGTGATGCGCACCTGCGCGCGCAGCGAGATCGGCACGTTGGCCTGCGGCCGCCCCTGCGGATCGAGCGCCACGGCATGCACGGGAAGCTTCTGCTTGACCGAGACCCAGCTCTCGGTGCGGATGCCTGCCACCACACCCGCCGGCCACATCGGCACCGTCTGGCGCAGCGTCTGGATCTCGCCGTTGGGATCGGCAAAGCCCGACTCCACCACCAGGTCCTTGGGTGCGTCTAGCCTCGGCATGTTCTTGAGAGTGAGCGTGCCGCCGCCGTTCTTGTCCAGCTTCAGCGGCAGTTTGTCCGCCACCAGCTTCTGCGCATCGTCGCGCTGCGTATTGCCATCCTCGCCCTCGTCCTCATCGCCGCCGCTGTCCTTTTGCGGCTTGCGCGGCGCGGCGAAGGCATAGCTGTCGTAGTCGGCAAAGCGCACGTACTTGTCGCGCAGCAGCGCCGACACCTGCACCGGCAAGCCTGCCGCGCCACCACCCGAGACGTAGTGCACTTCCAGGTTGAGCGGCACCTCCGCCGAGGCCACCAGCGCCCCGCCGCTGCCGGCCTTGAGCGTGCCCGCGAGCACCGGCAGGCGAAAGGCCTCGACGCGGAAGCTGCCGCTGTCCAGCACACGGTCCTTCGCATCACTGAACGACACCGTATAGACGCCCAGCTTCGCCCCTGCGGGAATCGCAAACGTGCTTTCGGCGCTGCGCCCGCCAGTAGCGGTGCTGCGCCATTGCACCGGCTGCTCGTAAGTCTGGCCACTGCCTTCATGCTGGATGACCAGCTTCTCCGGCAAGGGATCGCCCGCCCCCGGCAATGCGAAGCCATTCGCAGTCTCGGTGCGGATCATGTGCTTCATCGACACCGTCTCGCCGACACGCAGCAAGGTACGGTCGAAGATGGTGTGGACGCGCACGTCCGGCACCGCGCTGGTGTCGGTCGGCACGTTGAAGCGCCAGCTCTCGATGCCCTGGTTCCAGCCGGACATCACGAAAGCCATGTCGGCCTGGCCGCGTGCTTGCGGATGGTCTGCGGCGATGCGTGCCGAAACGAAATAGCCGGACAGCCCGGTGTCGTCGCAACTGCGCTCGCGCACGTCGTCCAGGCCGTTGAAACTCGCCAGCCCGGCGGCATCGGTGCGGCCCGAGGCCAGCAGCTTGCCGCTGCAATCGCGCAGCGCCACCGCGGCGTTGGCCACCGGCTTGCCATCGTCGAGCGTAGTGACCCACGCCAGCGCGGTCATCTTGCCGGGGCCTCGCGCAAGCTTGAAATGCACGCCGAGGTTGGTCACCAGCGCGGCGGTGCGCACGTACATGGGCGCCGGCTTGCCGAGCAGCGCCTCGCCCAGCATCGGCGAAGCGATCTCCACCACATGAAAGCCGGCTTCGGGCAGGGGAATGCCGACCACCTCGAACGGGCGTGGCGCCTTGCCGCCCGGCTCAGCCAGTTGCGGAATGGCGAGCTTGCGCGCACCGGCCACGCCATCGAGCAGCGAGATGGAGCGGGTCTCGATGGAAGGCGCATTGCGCGAGTTATTGACCGCGGACGGCGAGCGGCCGGCGAGAATGGCATCAAGCTCGCCGCGCGTCCAGCTGCCTTCGTGCAGCCGGCGAACCAGCCCGTACCAGCGCAGTACCGCGCCATCGTCGTCCACCTTCAGGCGGCGTACCGTGCCGGCTTGCGCGCGCACGCCTTGCACCGGCAGGTCGGCCTCGACATTGCGCAGCGTCACCGGCAGCAGCGCCGGATAGTCGGCTGCTGGCTTGCCCTTGGGCAGCTCACCAAAACGCTCGAGCACGCCGAACGGCGCGGCCGAGAATTTCGCCAGCGGCGGCATCGCGCCCATGCCCACCTTGAGCGGGAACAGCTCGGCATTGGACAGCACGCGGCCGCTGTCGTCCTTCAGGCCAGCGGGTACGGACAGTGTTAACTCGGTCTTCTCGGCAAAGGGGGGCTTGAAGCTGACACTGCTGACGGGCGCGTCGCGCGCCGCTTCCGGCTCGAACTGCGGGGCACGCGGGCCTTTCGGCGTGTTGAGCAGGATATGCTCGGCGTCCTTGCGCGAAATCGGCGCGGAGAACGACAGCGAGATCGGCCGCAATGGCGTGCAGGGCGACTGCGCGCGCTCCCGCTCGCAGGTAAAGCTCGCGGTGAAGGGCTCGCGCACGGTGTAGTCGAAGCGCCGTTCGTCGCGCGTAACCAGCCCCGAAGGCGTGGCTACGCCGCTGCCCAGCACCAGTTGCATGCGCGCGCCGGACGGCAGGCGCTGCTGGCAGGCAAGCAGGTGGACGGTATCCACCTCGTCGGCCTTCAGCTTCCAGTGCAGCGCGCCCAGCACGGCGTCGCGCTCCTTGCCGGCAACGAGACGCACGGGAATGCGCTCGCCCAGGCCTTGCGCCTGGCACCAGGTGGCGTTGCGCACAGAGTCCGCGGTGGCCGGGCCGTTGAAGCGCAGCGCAAAGACCTGGTCCTCTTCGATCTCGCCGCCGCTGGGACGCGCGGAAACCACGGTGGGCCCGCCGGTCTCGAAGCGATACTCCAGCTTGCCGGTGTATGCCTTGCCGGCCTCGCTCTTGAGGCCGGCCGCCATGCGCACCGTGCATTTGACGCCTGGCGGCAGGTCGCGCGCAAAATCGAATGCCCAGTTCTTCGCGTCGATCCAGCGTGCCTGGCCGGTGATCGCGCTGCCATTGCAGGATACCGTGGCGGGCGGGTTCGCCTGCAGGTCGCCCAGCGGCACCATGGCTTCGTCGAAGCGGATCGCCACCTGCCGCACGCGAGCGACCTCGCCCTCCGGCGAGAAGCGGACCACCTGCGCTGCCTGGCCTGAGCCCGGCATCGTCGCCAACACTGCCTGCAGGCAGGCCGCGGCGGCCCACCAGTACCCACGTCCCTCACGCTTGTCCATCCGCGCGACGATCTGCGTCATCCTGCCCCTCCCGATTACGGCACCCGGCGAGGGTGACATGCGCCGATGGCAAGCGCAAGCCCGCGCGCGCTGCGAGCGGCCCGCAGGCTAGCGCAAATGCGACAGTGGCAACGGCCCGTCGCGCTTGAGCGCGGTCAGCACGATGTTGGAACGCACGCTCTCCACACCCGGCACGCGCATGAGCTTCTTCATCGTGAATTCGGCCAGCGTCGGCAGGTCGGGCACCATGATGCGCAGCAGGTAGTCGGCCTCGCCCGCCACGGAGTAGCACTCCTGCACTTCTTCCAGCAGCAGGATGTCCTCGCGGAAGCGCTCGACGATGGTGTCGCCGTGGTGGGCCAGCTTGACGCTGGTGAACACCAGCACGCCAAGCCCGAGCGATGGCGGCGACAGCACCACGCGGTAGCCGGTGATCACGCCGTCGGCCTCCAGCCGCGCAAGCCGACGCCCGATCTGGCTGGGTGAGAGATGAATGCGCTCGGCGAGCTGCTGGTGGGTGGAGCGGCCGTCGGTCTGCAACGCCGCCAGCAGCGCGAGGTCGAATGGGTCGAGGTTGATCATGGTCATGTCGCTTCGGTCGCGTTGGTCGCGTTGGTCGAGTTGGGATCGCTTCTTGTTGTGCACCAGGCCTGCGGGTAGGAATGCTACCCCCGCCTCCGCCTGGCGGCACGCCGATTGCCACTGGCAGCGCACCCGCGCACATTTCCCGCAGACAATACCAAATTTTTGCGCACTTGATGCATCGCTTGACGAATCCAAGCCGTTTTTGCGGGCCATTTGCGTCACCTCCTAGCTAAACTGTGCGGTAAATCTGCAGGAGATAAAACATCATGGACGCAATGGCTACCGCCACCCACGCTGGCGACGCCCAGGCCAGCTTTTCCGGCACCCTGACCGACAAGCTCAAGGAACAATTCGACGCCGGCCTGCTGTCCGGCCAGGAATTGCGCCCCGATTTCACCATCGCGCAGCCACTGGACCGCTATACGGACACCGACCACGCGGTGTGGGCCAAGCTCTATGACCGCCAGGCCTCGATGCTGCGCGGCCGCGTCTGCGATGAGTTCCTGCAAGGCCTGTCCACGCTGGGCATGGGGCGCGACCGCGTGCCCAGCTTCGACCAGCTCAACGAAACCCTGATGCGCGCCACCGGCTGGCAGGTGGTGGCGGTGCCCGGCCTGGTGCCGGATGCCGTGTTCTTCGAGCACCTGGCCAACCGCCGCTTTCCCGCCAGCTGGTGGATGCGCAAGCCCGAGCAGCTCGATTACCTGCAGGAACCCGACTGCTTCCACGATGTGTTCGGCCATGTGCCGCTGCTGATCAACCCGGTCTTTGCCAACTACATGGAGGCCTACGGCAAGGGCGGGCTCAAGGCCGCCTCGCTGGGCGCGCTCGACATGCTGGCGCGGCTGTACTGGTACACCGTGGAATTCGGCCTGATCCGCACGCCGGAAGGCCTGCGCATCTACGGCGCGGGCATCCTGTCGAGCCAGGGCGAATCGATCTACAGCCTGGACTCGGCCAGCCCCAACCGCATCGGCTTCGATGTGCGGCGCATCATGCGCACGCGCTACCGCATCGACACCTTCCAGAAGACGTACTTCGTGATCGACAGCTTCGATCAGCTGTTCGACGCCACCCGCCCCGACTTTGCCCCGCTGTATGAGGAACTGCGCGCACAACCCACGCTGGGCGCGGGCGACGTGGGGCAATCCGACCTCGTGCTCCAGCGCGGCTCGCGCGAAGGCTGGGCCGACAGTGACGACGTCTGACACGCGCTACCCACGCTACCCGCGCGCACCCTTTGTGAAACAATGACGGCATGCCCGCTCCGCCCCCGCCTCCATGCACATCGCAAGGGCCGGGTGGCCGAGCAGGCGGGCCGGCATTGCCCTTTGCCAACTTCCTTTTCGACCATCGAGCCCATCATGTCCCCTGCGCCTGTCGTGCCCCTAACGCTTGAAGAACGTGCACCGCTGCTGGCCAGCCTGCCCGGCTGGAGCACGGTCGATGACCGCGACGCGATCCACAAGCGCTTTACCTTTGCCGACTTCAACGCCGCCTTCGCCTTCATGACGCGCGTGGCGCTGGCCGCGGAAAAGGCCGACCACCATCCGGAGTGGTTCAACGTCTACAACCGGGTCGACGTCACCCTGTCCACCCATGACGCCAACGGCCTGACCCGGCGCGACACCGACCTGGCCGCCTTCATGGACCGCGCGGCGGCTTCGCTGGCGAAAGCCTGAGTACGCATGCGGCAAGCCAGGACACGCTGGAGACTGTAGGCAAACCGAAAGCTCGCTGGCGGTCGTGCGCTGTACAATCGGTGGCTGACCGTTTGTAACTTTCGTTACTCTCCCGATCCCTTTCCAGCCTCCCAGCCTGCCACCATGCGTATCCTTCTGATCGAGGACGACCGTCAGATCGCCAGTGGCGTCGAAGCCGGCCTGGCCCAAGCCGGCCATCAGGTGCGCGTGGTGCACGACGGCGTCTACGCCACCGAGCACCTGCTGCGCGAACAACACGACCTGGTGATCCTCGACCTGGGCCTGCCCGGCATCGACGGCATGACCCTGCTGGCGCGCTACCGCGCCCGCAACCGCTCCACGCCGGTCATCATCCTGACCGCGCGCGACGAGCTCGAAGACAAGCTATCCGGCCTGAACGCCGGCGCCGACGACTACCTGGTCAAGCCCTTCGCCCTGCCCGAGCTGGAGGCGCGCGTGCGCGTCTTGCTGCGCCGCAGCCAGCACGGCGAGGCCGCGCCCGAGCGCGACGTGCGGCTCGGCCGCCTACGGCTGTCGGGCAACGACCGCCGCATGTTCATCGATGGCAAGCCGCTGGAGCTCTCGCCGCGCGAATTCGCCGTGCTGGAGCTGCTGCTGCAGCGCCAGGGCCGCGTGGTCAGCAAGGCGCAGCTGCAGGACCACCTCGCCACTTTCGCGCATCCCGCAGGGGAAGGCGGCGACACGGTCGGCGATACCGCGATCGAGGTCTACGTGCACCGCGTGCGCAAGAAGCTTGAAGAATGCGACGTGGAGATCGTGACCGTGCGCGGCTTCGGCTACCTGCTGCAGATCCGCGCCGGCACCTGACGCCGCGCCCAGGGAGAAGCCCGCCATGTGGCTGCGCCCACGTCCTACCCAGCCTCCCAAGGCCCTGACCGATGCCACCAGCGGCGCATCCGGCAAAGCCCCAACGGCCGCCGCGACACCATCCGCACGCTCGGCCTCCACGCAAAGCCTGCGCGTGCACTTGCTGCGCGCGCTGGCCACGCCACTGTTCGCGCTGGTGCTGACCAGCGGCTCGCTCTCCTACTGGCTGGCGGCGCACTACACCACGCAGGTATTCGACCGCGCGCTGTATGGCGTGGCCAACAATATCGCCCAGCAGATCCGCATTGCCGGCCCCCGGCTGGAGCAAGACATCCCGATGATTGCGCAGACGCTGGTCGAGGCCGAAGGCACCGACCGCATCTACTGGCGCATCCACGGCCCCGACGGGCTGATCGGCGGCATGGACACCTGGCTGGGCTACGGCACCGGGCAAACCTCGCTGCACGACGCGCGGCTCTTCTACGCCTGGTTCAGCGGGCGCCAGGTGCGCGCCGTGCGGCTACCGGTCAACCTGCCCAGCCCGGCCTCGGATGAACTGGCCACCAGCGAGGCCGGGCGCGTCCCGCGCGGGCCCATCGTGGTGGAAGTGGCCGAGCTGCTGGACCGGCGCGAGACCGCCGCCAACGAAATCCTGCTTTCGGTCTCCGTGCCGCTGATCCTGCTGCTGGTGGTGGGCAGCCTGATCCTCTCGCACGTGCTCAAGGAAGAGCTGGTGCCGCTGCAGATCCTCACCGACAAGCTCAATCGCCAGACGGCGCGCTCGCTGGCGCCGCTCGACGAAACCCAGGTGCCGGCCGAAGTGGAGCCGCTGATCCGCGCGCTCAACGCGCTGCTGGCCAGGCTGCGCGATGCCCTGGACGCGCAGCGCAAGTTCATCGCCGATGCCGCGCACCAGTTGCGCACACCGCTGACCGCCGTCAAGCTGCATGCCGACCGCGCGGTGCAGTCGGTGGATCCCGCAGTGACGGACCACGCGCTGCGCGAGCTGCAATCGGCGGCGGACCGCGCGGTGCGCCTGTCCAACCAGCTGCTCTCGCTGGCCCGTGCGGAGCCCGGACTATCGCTGGAGCGGCTGGGCCCGATCGAGCATTTCGACCTGGCCACGCTGGCCTTCGAGACCGGCGCCGAGTGGGTGCCGCAGGCGCTGGCCCGCCAGATCGACCTGGGCTTCGAGACCTTGCCCGGCCCCACCTTTACCGGCGCGGCGCCCTCGACGGTGCGCGGCAACCGCCTGCTGATGCGCGAAGCGCTCAGCAACCTGATCGACAATGCCGTGAAATATGTGCCGCCTGGCGGGCGCATCACCGTGCGCGCCGGCGGCGAGGCGCTCGGCCATCGCGGCATGGCGGTGGTGATGGTGGAAGACAACGGGCCCGGCATTGCGCTTGCGCGCCGCGAGGAAGTCTTCAAGCGCTTCTTCCGCGGCGACCATACGCCGGGGCCCAATGCGCCGGCGCAACCGCCCGGCGGCGCGGGCCTGGGGCTGGCGATCGTGCATGAGATCATCAGCCTGCATCAGGGCACCATCCGCATCGAGGATGTGCCCGCCTCCGGGGAGGAGGCCGAGGTGCGCGGCATGCGCTTTGTGATCCGCATCCCGTGCGAGGCCGCCGGGACGGCCTGAGGCAGGACAAGCCGCGAAGTGGCTCGCCCTTCTCTTTTCAATTGCTCTACCTGGCCTTCTTTTCCTTCGGCGCCAGCATGGTGCCGCGGCATTTCGGGCTGCCGCAACGGCACTCGAACTCCTTCTTGAGCTTCTTGGTGTAGCGCGCGTCGATCACCAGCCCATAGTCATAGAACAGCTCCTCGCCGCCGGCGATGTCGCGCAGCGCGTGGATGAACACCCGCCCCTTCTTCTCGCGCGCCTCGCAATTGGGCTCGCAGGCGTGGTTGATCCAGCGCGCGCGGTTGCCGCCGAACTTGGCGTCGATCACGTCACCGTCTTCCAGGCTGAAGTAGAAGGTGTGGTTGGGATCCGCCGGATCGTGCGGATGGCGCTTGAGCGCTTCCTTCCACGAAATGTGCTCACCCTTGTATTCGATGATGCGCTCGCCCTCGGCAATCGGCGCGTTCGCATAGACGCCCTTGCCATGCACGCCAGAGCGGCGCACTTCAACGCGGTCGGACGCGGTCTTGCGCTTGCCTTCCTTCGGACTCTTGACGCGCTTGGCATCTTTCGCGTCAGCCCCTTCCTGCTTCAATTCTTCTTGCTTTGCCTGTTCCGCCATGTGCCATCCCGTATAGAACCGCCTGCCTGCCACCCCGCGTGGCTGTGCGCCGCCCGGGCGCGATGGCGATGATACCTGCCCATATTGGCCGCGGCATCCCCTTGCCGGCAAATAGGCGTATACGGGCAACCCGCCTGAACCCGTACACGTCAGGCCAGGTATACGACGCACTGGTTTACGGGGGGAGACCCGTGTCAAAAACAGCCCCAATCAGCGCTTCGATGTTTACCGTATACGACCGCGACCCCATCGATCGTCTGTGGATAACCCGGCAGAAATCTGGGGATAAAGACATGCAATTCATGTGGGCTGCCTGGGGTTGGCATGGGGATGCATCAGGCATAAGTCGGAGGGTTGTATCCGACACCCTCCGCCAAAGGGCTAAGTCATCCACCTCCGCCAACATCGGGTCCCATCACTTCTGCTTCTTGCAACACACTGATTTGAAAAGCGTTTACGTGGTTATCCACAGAAAAGGCAGCCGTTTACCTACTACTACTATCTGTATACATTAAAGAAAGAAGTAAACAGAAAGGACTGCGTCCTGCGATCGGTGAGCAAAAAGAACCAAGCAAAAAATAAAGGGCTGAAAAGCCGCTTCAGGCGTGGCTTCTTTTTTGAGCAGAAGGAATTTGCTGGCCGCGGCAGGGTTTACTGCCGTGCCGCCATGGTTTTTTGACGAGAAGAACAGCGTATACGTACCGTTTGGTGGACGTATACGCCCGCGCCGCTCGGCACGTAAACGCACACCGTTAACCGCCCGGTCAGCGCATGCACGATGCGAATAGCCCCGAGGTTTCGGCCGCGCTTGCTCATCGATTGTCATGCACAATAGTGCATACCCTCCCTGACGGCCCCACGAGCCTCGCTGCTACGCTGCAATGGGTACGCGGTCCCGCTGCTCGGCCCCAGCGAAAGAAACGCCCACAGCGCCTGTCGGGCCCCTTTGCGGGCGGGCATAGCCGCTGCACGCCGGGCAATGGCCATTGCACCCGACCGAGGCCCGGGCATCAGAGGGATTTCGCCCTGCCCGCGCCGGGCTGCGTTACTGCGACGCAATGCCCCTGAGAGGGCCTACAAGGCTATTGGAGCCGTTTTTCAGGCGTGGATGCCCTCCGGGACACCTGGGTGCGTTAACGCGCTTGAGGCCCATCCTGACGCCGCCTAAGGCCCTGCTTATCTCCCCGAATCCCCACAAAGCCCCAGCCAGCGCGGCCTGGAGCGGGGTGCGCTGTAACAATCTGTTCCCGGTTGACGTGGCCCGACACGGTATGATGTGGCCCGCGGCGCCTTTGCCGGCGCCGGTGCGCAGTGCGCCGGCCCAGCCAGGCGTCCTTGTTTTATCAACTCGACACGGAGTGAAGCATGACGAAAACCGAACTGATCGACGCCATCGCGGCCGGCGTGGACGGCCTGACCAAAGCCAAGGCAGAACAAGCGCTGAACGTGACGCTTGGCGCCATCATGGAAGCCGTGGCCAAGGGCGACACCCTGAGCCTGATCGGCTTTGGCACCTTCAGCCAGGGCGAGCGCGGCGAACGCATGGCGCGCAACCCGCGCACCGGCGAAGAAATCAAGGTCGAAGCCGCCAAGACTGTCAAGTTCAAGGCTGGCCAGAAGTTCAAGGACGCAGTGAACCAGTGAGTCCCGCGGGCGGTTTCGTACCAGCCCCGTTGGATCAACCCCGCCGTGCCGCCACCAGTTGCCTGATGGCATGGGTGAGCGCCAGGCGGGGCGCGTTATCCACAGTGTTTGACCTGCGGTTATCCTGCCGCTTCGCGGTATACGCCGCACCCTCCGCCAGCCCGGTAAGATAGTGCCCTATCGGCGCCTTCCCTCTGTAAATACAAGGGTCTAGGACGTCCTGCTCAGTAGGCCTCTCATGCACCTTCGTTCGCCGCGCGGCAGATTTCCACAGCTTTATTCACAACGTTTCCCACAAAATTTTCCACAGGCACGAGGGCTTGGCCTGAGCCTGCTGATGGCGCTCGCGCTGGTCTCGGGTTGCACCACGCCTTCTCCGCCCGCCCGGCCTCAGGCGACCCCCCTCCCCGATACGGAAAGACCCGTGACAACGCCCGGCGCCACGCAGCGCCAGCGCATCGTCGAGATCGCCTGGCAGGAATGGCAGCGCTGGGGTGGCCAGACCGTGCGCCTGGGCCGCGACGACACCGCGTGCGTGACCGACAGCCCGCTGCCAGCCCCTGTATTGCCCGGCATGCCGGTGGCGGGGTCCAGTACGGATGGCGCGGAGGATGCCGCGGACCGCTCCGCCGATCGCGAGGAAGAAGAGAGCAGCGAGCCGGCCTGCCTGCACTTTCCGGATGGCACCGGCATGGAGGCCACGCCGCAGGGCTGCAAGCTCGCCCAACGCTACTGGGCCATCGTGGGCAAGGCCGTCACCTGCCGTCAGATCACCCAGGGAAACTGGGCTTGGTCTGCCGTATTTATTTCCTGGGTGATGCGCAAGGCCGGCCTTGACGATCGCCAGTTCCTGACAGGCGATTCGCATTCGATGTACGTGGTGGACGCGCGCGACGGCATCCTGCCCGCGCCGGCGTTCCGCATCGAGCCCTTGCCCGCCATGCCCCGCCCGGGCGATGTGATCTGCGCCACGCGCGGGCGCGACAAGTACCTCGACAGCGCGGCCGAGATCGGCTTTGGCACCACGCCCATGCACTGCGACATCGTGGTCGAGGTCGACCCGGCGGCACACCTGGTCAAGGCGATCGGCGGCAATGTCCAGCAATCGGTGTCGATGGAGCTGATCGAGCTCGGTGATTCGGGCATGATCGACGGCGTCACCAACTCACACATGCCGTGGCTGCTGATCATGCGCAACACGCTGCCTTGAGCCTGAGGCGTTGCGGGTAGCCCCCGGCTTGACCAGTCCTGCAAAATCATTAACATGATAATTAATCGGGCAGCGGGATGGTTTTCCGCGCACTAACATCCCGGCCCGACCCCACCTGAACCGCATTCCGGAAGCGCGCGCACCGACGCCGCAAGCAACGCGAGAGGAGACCTGCATGGCTGTTGCCAACTGTCATCCGGCGGAATGGGAGGCGCGCGTCAAGCTCGCCGCCTGCTACCGCATCTTCGACCGGCTGGGCTGGACCGAACTGATCTACAACCACATCACCTTGCGCTTGCCGCCGGAGGCTGGCGGCGATGGCAGCAATCCCCATTTCCTGATCAATCCCTTCGGCCTGCGCTATGCGGAGGTGACCGCTTCCAACCTGGTGAAAATCGATCTGGCGGGGCAGGTCATCGGCGAGAGCCGCTGGCCGGTCAACCCGGCCGGCTTCACTGTGCATGCGGCCATCCACGCCGGCATTCCGGACGCGCACTGCGTCATGCACACGCATACCACGGCGGGCATGGCGGTCGCCTGTTCGGCGCAGGGCCTGTCGATGAGCAACTTCTACGCAGCGCAATTGTTCGACAAGGTGGCCTACCATCCGTTTGAGGGCATCACCGTGCACGACGACGAAGGGCCGCGCCTGGTGCGCAATATCGGCGACAAGCCCGCCGTGATCCTGCGCAATCATGGCCTGCTAGCCTGGGGCGACAGCATTGCGCGTACCTTTTCCACGCTCTGGCTGCTCAACCGCGCCTGCGAGATCCAGCTGGCCACGCTGGCCATGGGGGCGGCGCTGCCGGTGCCCGAGGAGATCCAGCGCAAGTGCACGCGCGATTCGCTGCAATTCAACCCCAAGTTCGGCGCGGGCGAAGATGTGTTCGCCGCACTGATCCGCGAAATTAACTGCATCGATGAATCATATCGTAATTAGTAGTCATTGATTCGTTGCGGGAATAAACTAACAAGAACAAGGCAGTCATGACATCCCTATGCATCGTCGGCGCAGGTGCCGTCGGCGGCTTTATCGGCGCACGGCTCGCCGGTTCCGGCCAGGCGCTGAACGTACTGGCGCGCGGCCAGACGCTGGAGGCGCTGCGCTCGCAAGGCCTGACCCTGATCGAGGGCGAGCGCACCGAGACGTTTCCGGTCAACGCGCAACGCGATCCCGCAGCGCTAGGTACGCAAGATGTGGTGATCCTGGCGGTGAAAGCCCCGGCATTGCCGCAGCTGGCGCAGACCATCGGGCCACTGATCGGCCCTGATACGGTGGTGGTGACAGCGATGAACGGCGTGCCGTGGTGGTTCTTCGAGCGGCCCGGCCCGCATGCCGGGTTGTCGCTGCGCACCGTGGATCCGCAAGGCGCCATTGCGCGCGCCATCCCAGCCGCGCAGGTGATCGGCTGCGTGGTACACCTGACCGCCTCCACGCCGGCCCCGGCCACTGTGCGCCACGGTTTTGGCGCGCGCCTGATCCTGGGTGCCGCGGGCGGCGCTACGGGCATGGCAGCCGGCAAGCTCGAGGCCGTGGCCAGCCTGCTTGCCAGTGGCGGCCTGGAGATCGAGCGCAGCGCCGCGATCCAGCAGGACATCTGGTTCAAGCTGTGGGGCAATATGACGATGAACCCGGTCTCCGTGCTGACCGGCGCCACCTGCGACCGCATCCTTGACGATCCGCTGGTCAATCGTTTCTGCCTGGCGGTGATGGAAGAAGCCCGCAAGATCGGCGCGGTCATCGGTTGCCCGATTGCGCAGAGCGGCGAGGAGCGCAGCCAGGTCACGCGCAAGCTGGGCGCTTTCAAGACTTCGATGCTGCAGGACGCGGAGGCCGGGCGGCCGGTGGAGATCGATGCGCTGGTGGCATCGGTGCGGGAAATCGGCGAGCACGTCGGGATCGCGACCCCCAACATCGATGCGCTGCTGGGGCTGGTACGGCTACATGCGCAGGTGCGTGGGCTTTACTGACCGGGTGTGTCCGGGTAACGGGGTTTGGTATTCTCGCTATTAATCAAAATGGTCTTTTTGTTTATTTTTTGATAAGTAGCAAGAATTATTTTGCCATGGATTGCCAAGAATTGGCTCACTGCTCGTTGAGTGAACTGCCTCGACGGCAAGCAAGCTATCCATGTTAGGAATATTTTCTATTAATTTTTTGTCGATTTCATTGTTATTGGAAATACAAAGGGGCCTCCATGAGGCCCCTTTTTCACCCTTGGGGCGCCAGCTTCGCACGCTGGCGCCCCGACCATATCCCTTCGACCGCATAAACAACCAGCGATATCCAGATCATCGCGAAGCCGATCTGCTTGCTGGCCGGGAACGGCTCATTCCAGAGCCATACGCCGAGCAGCAGTTGTAGCGTCGGGCCGGTGTACTGCAGCAGCCCCAGCAAGGACAGCGGAATACGCCGCGCGCCAGCTGCGAACAGCAGCAAGGGGACGGCGGTGACCGGCCCGGCAAGCAGCGCCAGCAACTGCACCCCGCCGCCCACCTCGGTGAAGTCGGCCTGGCCCGTCGCGAACAGGTACGCCAGAGCGCTTGCCGCCAGCGGGAACAGCAGCATGGTCTCCAGCGAGAGGCCTTCCAGTGCGCCCAGCGTGGCGGTCTTGCGCAGCAGCCCGTAGCCGCCGAAGGTGGCGGCCAGCGCCAGCGCAATCCATGGCAACTGGCCGGCGGCCACGGTCAGCCAGACCACGCCTGCCGTAGCCAGCGCAATGGAGGCCCACTGGCCGGGACGCAGCCGCTCGTGCAGGAACAGCACGCCCAGCAGCACATTGAACAGCGGGTTGATGAAGTAGCCCAGGCTGGCGTCGACCACCCGGCCGTTCGATACCGACCAGATGTAGAGAAACCAGTTGCCGCTCAGCAGCAGCGCGCTGGCGACGAAGCCGGCCAGCAGGCGCGGATTGGTCCAGACGCCGCGCAGCCAGCCCCAGTGGCGTCGCCAGGTCAGCACCAGCCCCAGGAACACCAGCGACCACACCATGCGGTGCAGCAGGATCTCCATAGGCGCGATGCCGTGGAGGGATTTGATATAGAGCGGCAGCAAGCCCCAGATGATGTAGGCGAGCAGCGCGTAGATGATGCCGGTTTGCATGAAGAGTCCCAAGGAATCGGGGGATTCTACCGGCGTAAAAAAGCCCGTGCTGGGCACGGGCTTTTGGCTGGCTTGCGCCACCTCGCGCAGATGGCGGCAGCGCGCTTACAGCTTGCGCGCGAAGCTGAACTGCGAAAATGCTTGCTCGGCCACGTTGAACCACGCTGCTTCGTTGTTGCGGAAGACGCGCCAGTCGTCGTAGATCTTCTTGAACGACGGGTTCTTGGCGGTTTCCTCGGCGTAGGCGTCCTGGGTGGCCTTGAAGCAGGCTTCCATGATTTCCTTGGAGAACGGACGCAGCTTCACGCCGTTTTCCAGCAGGCGGGCCAGCGCTTGCGGATTGACCGCGTCGTACTTGGCCATCATATTGGTGTGGACTTCGATCGTGGCTGTTTCCAGCGCGCGCTTGTACAGCGCGGGCAGCTTCTCGTACTCGGTTGCCGACGAATAGAAGGACAGCTGCGCGCTGCCTTCCCACCAGCCCGGGTAGTAGTAGTACGGGGCGACCTTGTAGAAGCCGAGTTTCTCGTCATCGTACGGGCCAACCCATTCCGCCGCATCGATGGTGCCCTTCTCCAGCGCGGGATAGATGTCGCCGCCAGCGATCTGCTGCGGCACCACGCCCAGGCGCGACAGCACCACGCCAGCGAAACCGGCGATCCGGTATTTCAGGCCCTGCAGGTCGGCAACTGTCTTGATCTCCTTGCGGAACCAGCCGCCCATCTGCGCGTTGGTATTGCCGCCCAGGAAGTTGACGACGTTGTATTCCTTGAAGAATTCGCGCATCAGCTTCATGCCGTTGCCCTGCATCATCCAGGCGTTTTGCTGGCGCGAGGTCAGGCCGAACGGGACGGTGGTGTCGAAGCACAGCGTCGGGTTCTTGCCGAAGTAGTAGTAGCCGGCGGTGTGGCCGATCTGGACGGTGTTGTTCTGCACCGCGTCCAGCACCTGCAGGCCTGGCACGAGTTCGCCGGCGGCGAAGACCTTGATGTTGAATTTGCCGTCGGTCAGTTCCTTGACCCGTTGCGACAGCAGCTCGGCGCCACCGTAGATGGTGTCAAGAGACTTGGGGAAGCTCGAAGCCAGGCGCCATTCCACGGCCGGATTGCTGCCGATCACGGCCGGTGCGCTGGCACCGGCGGCGGCCGGCGCGGCGGCCTTTTCTTCCTTGCCGCACGCGGCCAGCGCACCTGTGGCGGCCACGGCCGATGCCTTCAACAGAAAGGAACGACGTTCCATGACTTCTCCTCTTTTATAGATTTTTAGTGCGGCAGCAGGGGGTGGGCACGCCCGCGTCATGCGCGGGCATTCCGCTCTGTACCGAGACGCGCAAGCAGCCAGGGTAAGGCCGCCGCGCAACAATGAGCCTGTTACGGAGACACTCCAGGAATGTGGCGTATCCTGGCATGCCTTCGTAACAGGCTCGGGGGCGCCGGTCCGTACCCGTCGGACAGGCCAGATGATTATAGCGGTGGCCCTTTCGCCACGGGGGGCCGCGCAAGTCCGGGTTTTCGCTAGGAAAGTGCAGATTTAGAGACGGCCGTACATCGTCCCGTCATCCCGCTCCGCTCCCATTGGCATGACCGCACCGTCGCGTGCCAGATGCCGCAAGCGACGTATTCCATATGGTGAGAAGGACGCCCCGCCGCGGATTTTGTAACCCCGCTTGCGGTCCAATCGGTCGACTGTTAAAAAATCACGCCTTACTGGTCCTGCCCTATGTTGTTTGCCGTTTCGCCCGCCTCCGGCCGCCTGCCGGCGCTCCGCTCGCGTTGCCTCGCCGTTGCCGTGCTGGCCGCCTGGGGATTGAACGCGTGCGCGCAGACCGGACCTGACCTGGCGGCAGCCGATGTGCCGGCCACGTCCACGGCGGCACAGCGTGCGGCTACCCCGCCTGAGGCTGACCCGCTGGCAGCGCTGATTTCGAACGAACAAGCGGCCACGGCCCCGATAGTCGGCGACGCCCCTGCCGCGGCTATTGCGCAGGAAGCGCCCAAAGCCGCCGCTGCGGATGGTGCTTCGCCCGCCACCAGCACCGCCACCCCCCCCACCCTGCCAGAGCCGCCCCCGCCTGCTACCTGGGCCAATGCTGGGCTGGATGACAACGGTATCGAGCTCGCCGGCCCGCCCGATCCACCCTTGCCCCCGGAGCCGGTTGTTGCGCCTCCCCCGCCCGTGGTGCTCTTTCCCAAGCGCCTTGGCGAGTTCGTGGCGGACGCCACGCCGAAGGCCGCCACGCCCGCCGAGGGCGAGGTTGCCGATACGCCGGCGCTGGCCGGCGAAAGCTATGCACTGGTGTCCCAGCTGCCGGCCGATGATCCTGCCGGCGAGCAGGTCTGGCGGCTCGGCTACAGCGGTCGCGCCGCGTATGACGATCGCACCACCGCCACCCGTGCGTGCGCTGGCGGTGGCACCTTGTCCACCGGCATCGGCGGCGGACTCGCGTGCCGCAGCACCGGCGAGGTCAAGGTCAAGGAGTCCCTGTTCTCGCTCGACGGCGGCGCGCAGGTACAACTGGTGGCGCAGGCCAAGGGGACCGATGCCACGTCGGTCAATGGCCGCCCGGCCGCGGTCGATCCGTATGCCCTGCTGCCGCAGATCTATACCTCGGTCAGCGGGCTGTCGGTGCTGGACGGCGCCACGATGTGGGCCGGCCGGCGCGAGAGCTCATCGTTCCTGATGTCGTCGGGGCTGCTGCCGCCTACGTCGCCGGCGATGCGTTTCGGCGTGGACAACGCCCGCTTTGGCGATATCGCGCTCAACTACCAGTACACCGCGCGCAATGACCTGAATGGCGCCAACCTGCCGAGCTATCACTCGCTGCGCACCGCGCCCATCGCCACCAATGAGAAAGGCTCGGTGCAACTGGGCTACACGCGGGTGGAAGCGCAGCCGTTGATCCAGCAGACCGGAAGTGCGTGGTGGGTGTCAGCCATGCACGAGCAGCAAGGCGTGCTCGCCGGCACCAACCGCTTCGGCATGCAGTTTGGTGAGGGCAGCCGTAACGCGTTGACCGGCTACACCGGCATGGGGCCCGCCTTGTCGCGGGTACGCGTGGCTGAATCGATGGAGTGGAAGCAACGCTCGGGGCTGGGCCTGGCGGGCTCGGTCGAGTCCAGCATGCAGTTCGACCGCTCGCCGGTGGGCACGCTGCAGTGGATGGCCACGCGCGTGCGCCCCGCCTATATCGCGAGCGACCAGTTCAAGCTGACCTTCGAGGTGGCGCACGATCAGATCTCTTCGGGCTTCGGCGCCAGCGGACAGCGCACGGCCGTGACCGTGGCGCCTACCTTCACGCTTGGCAAGGCAGCCGGCAATGCCAACCTGCGCGCCTTCTACACCTACAGCAAGGCCAGCGATGTGGACGGCATCGCCTTTGCCTCACCCGCCGATACCTGGGCTTCGCAGACCTCGGGCTCCATCTTCGGCGTACAGGTCAATCGCCGTTGGTAGGCGCGATAGCGGCTGCAGCCGCTGCTCACCATGGCGTCTTGCGCGTGAGCGGCGCGCGGCCCGGCAGTACCGCCGGTGCTCGCAGCAGCCAGTGGAAGACCAGCGTGGCGCTCAGCCCGCCCGCCAGCTGCGCCAGCACGAAGCCCGGCACATCGATGGCGCGAATGCCGGTGAAGGTTGCCGTCAGCGCGCACGCAAGGGTCAGCGCCGGGTTGGCGAATGACGTCGATGCCGTGAACCAGTACCCTGCAGTGACATAGCCCGCCACTGCGAACGGCACCAGCCCGGGCCGGCTGCGCCCGGTGCCAATCGCTATGCCGACGAGGCCAAAGGTGGCAACAAACTCGCTCCACCACATCGATGGCCCGGTACGGCTTTGCGCCGACCAGGCCAGCATCGGCTCGCCAAACATCGCATGCGCGCAGGCGACTCCTGCGATGGCGCCGCCCATCTGCACCAGTCCGTAGCGCCAGGCATCGCGCGCCCGCAGCGCGCCGCGCACCATCGCGCAGAGCGTGACGACCGGGTTGAAGTGCCCACCCGAGACCGGTCCCAGCGCTAGCAACAATGCAATCAGCCCGCCGCCCGTGGCCAGCGAGTTCGCCAGCAAGGCCAGCGCGACATTGCCGCCGGCCAGCTGCTGCGCGCGAATGCCCGAGCCCACCACCACTGCTACCAGCAGCGCCGTGCCGAGTCCTTCCGCGACCAGGCGCTGGCAGAGCGTGCTCGCAGCCGCAGGTACGCTTGCGCTGTGCGGTTCGGCAGCGTGGGCCGGGTCGGCCATGGCATCGGGGGAAGGCGCGTGCATCGGGTTTGCAGTGATGGGCGGGAGCGCGCAGTGTTTCGTCTTTCGCCTTGCAGCGTCAATGCATGCTTGGGTTGTTTTGAATGAACCGGTGGTATCGAATGCTTGGCGTGCTTGGCGTGCTTGGCTGATTCGCTATCGGGATGGCATGGATAGTGACATGACATCGCGAAAATCGGAGGTCAGGACCGAATGCGAAAAGCGGATTTTGAAGGTAATTGGCGCAATGCCGATAATCGCGGACGCAACGGCACTGGACGGACGAATTCGTGCCTGAACATTAGGCGGTGGCATGCGGTATTGCAAGGGTTTGTGCGCTTGGGGCGAGGCCGCCGCAATGGAGGTGATAGACGCGTCCAGGCCGCGTTCCAGGCGGCGATATGCGTGTGGATGGGGCAAGACTGGTGCCCCAGGCTTGCGCCTCTCAGGCGCGCCGGAAGGCGGTCCGGCAAGGCAGCGATGAAACGATGGCCACAATGGGATTAGGCCAAAATGGAAAAAGCCCAAGACCTTTTCAGATCTTGGGCTTTTTCGTAATGCTGGTGGCCTGGGACGGAATCGAACCGCCGACACAAGGATTTTCAATCCTCTGCTCTACCGACTGAGCTACCGGGCCAAAGAAGCGAAACTATAGCAGCGCTTTTCGACCCGGTCAAGCGCTGCGTGCATCACCGCATCATTGTTCCGCAGGTTCCGGCTTGTTGCGGCCGAGTTCCACGCCAAGCTGCTTGAGCTTGCGGTACAAGTGGGTGCGTTCGAGGCCGGTTTTCTCGGCGACGCGGGTCATGCTGCCGTGCTCGCGCAGCAAGTGGTATTCGAAGTAAGCGCGCTCGAACAGGTCGCGTGCTTCGCGCAGCGGCATGTCGAAAGAGAAATGCATCTCGGCTTCGGGCAAGCGTTGCGGGCTGCCATTGGCGGTCTCGGCGGCGCTTTCCGCGGTAATCGCCGCCGCGCCCTCGCCATTGCCGTTCGCGGGCAGCGCCGCGCCTGCGGCCACGCCCGAGCGCGGACGCTCGATGCCACGCGCCAGGCCCTGCTCGACTGCCGAAAGCAGCTTTTGCAAGGCAATTGGCTTCTCGAGGAAATTGAGCGCGCCAATCTTGGTTGCCTCCACCGCGGTATCGATGGTTGCGTGACCCGACATCATGATGACGGGCATGGAGAGCAAGCCTTGGGCCGACCACTCCTTGAGCAGCGTGACGCCGTCGGTATCGGGCATCCAGATGTCAAGCAGCACCAGGTCTGGCGTATTGCCGGCACGGTACTCGCGCGCTTTCTGCGCGTTTTCTGCCACTTCGACCACATGGCCTTCGTCGCTGAGGATTTCCGAGAGTAACTCCCGGATACCCATTTCGTCGTCGACTACGAGGATGGTTGCCATACTTCCCCTCTTGACCCCACCGCGGCTTGCCGGGTTCGGGGCCGCACATTGACTATGCCAGTTTAACGAACAGGATGGAGATCTGCGCCCCGATGATGTCGGAGCCCTCCATGCGATTGCGCAACTCGATGCGTGCGCCGTGTTCGTCAATGATCTTCTTCACCATCGCAAGACCCAGGCCTGTTCCTTTGGCCTTGGTGGTCACATACGGCTCGAACGCGCGACTAAGGATACGCGGAGCGAAACCGGGACCGTTATCCGCAATGGTGAGCTTGACGGCCTGCCGGTCTTCGCCGGCAGAATCTTTGTATTCTACAGTCTCGGTGTGCAGAGCGATATGGGGCGCCGCCCTAGCCGCGCCGAGGTTGTCCGCCACCGCATCCTGCGCGTTTTGCAGCAGGTTGTGAATCACCTGGCGCAGCTGGGTCGGATCGCCCTTGATTTCGGGCAGGCAGGCGGCCAGCGACGGATGGATCACGGCGTGCTCATGCGTGCCGGTGTCGTCGATGCCGTAGAGATGCAGCACTTCGGCGACCAGGCCGTTGAGCTGCAGTGACTGCAACAGCGCTGGCGGCGTGCGGGCGTAGTCGCGGAAGTCGTCGACCATGCGCTTCATGGCCTGCACCTGGTTGACGATGGTGGTGGCGCCGCGCTTGAGCACGTCGACGTCGGTGCCCTCCAGTTTGGGCGAGAGCTTCATCTGCAGGCGCTCGGCCGAGAGCTGGATCGGGGTCAGCGGGTTCTTGATCTCATGCGCGAGGCGCCGTGCCACTTCGCCCCATGCCACAGAGCGTTGAGCGGAAATCACATCGGAAATGTCGTCGAATACCACCACGTAGCCAGGTTCGTCGCGCTCGTCGCCGCGCCCGCCCGGCAGGCGCGCGCCGCGCACCAGCAGCGTGAGCGCCTGTTCCTCATCGCTCTGCGGCAGCTCGATCTGCTTTTGCCAGTGCTGCGCGCCGCCCAGCATTTCACTGGTGCTCTGCTCGGAGAAGGCCTGCCGTACGATGTCGCCGAAGTCGCCGAGGGCCGGGATGCTGTCGATGGGCTGGCCCAGCGCGCCGGCGAACGGCTGGCGGAAGATGCGCTCGGCCCCCGGGTTGGCGGTGATCAGCACGAAGCGGCGATCGAACACGAACACGCCGGCGGTGAGGTTCTGCAGCACGCTCTCGAGATACGCCGTCGATTTCTCGAGCGCGCTGCGGTTCTGCTCCACCGCGATGCGCGCTTCCGATAGCTGGCGCGTCATCATGTTGAACTGCTGGGTCAGCATGCCGAGCTCGTCGCGGCTCTTGAGCTCGCGCTTGGGCGAGAGGTCGCCCTCGGCCACTTCCTTGGTCCCTTGCAGCAACATCAGCAGCGGCCGCGCCAGCTGTCCGCCGAGCAACAGCGCCAGCATCACGGCAATGAACACCGCGAGGAACAGCGTGAGCGTCAGCGTGCCGATATACATCTTGCGCAGGCCGGTGCGGCCGAGCGCCTTTTCCTGGTACTCCTGGTAGGCGCGCTGGACTTCGTCGGCATTGCGCGCCAACGCTGCCGGGACCGGATGCACGACCTGCAGGTAGCGTTCCTCGCGCACCGTGTCGCCCACCAGCCCGAACCCGGACGATGCGGCGTCCTCGGGGCGGCGCTCGACAGACAGCCCGGACCCGGCCCAGCGGCTGGCAGCATTGAGGGCCGGCTTGCCCGCGGGCCGGCTGGCGCTATCCGCGGTTGGGGTTGCGTCGGTTTGCGCGGTGGGCGCTGGGCCCAGCGGCACGATGACGCGCAGCCGGTACAGGTGGGCGCCATCGGTACGCTCGGGCTGGTGATGGCTATCGACGGATGGATCGGTGCCCCCTTCCACCGCGGCATAGCCGCCGGCCAGCCGGGCCTGCTCGGCCAGCACGCCAGAGGGCAGGTCCGGCACCAGCGACGCATAGTTGCTCGACGCCGTGGCGATCACGCGGCCGCTGCCGGTAAAGATGGCGGCTTCCTGCACGCCGTATTGCTCGCGCAGCCGGTTGAGCTGCAGCGAGGTGGCGACATTGGGCGAGCTGGTGAGCTGGTCGGCCATCAGCCGCGCCTTGCCTTGCAGGTCCGACAGCGAGCTGTCGATGGTGGAGCGGCCAAGGTTGAGACCGGCCTCGAGCGCGGTCTCGACGCGAACGTCGAACCAGGACTCGATGCTGCGCGAGACGAACTGCAGCGACACCAGGTAGATCAGCACGCCGGGCAGCACGCCCACCACGCCGAAGAACACGGCGAGCTTGGTCATCAGCCGCGTGCCGAACTTGCCGCGGCGGTAGCGCAGCCACAGGGTCAGCGCCAGCGCGCCGATGATCAGCACCAGCAGGATGCCGATCACCAGGTTGATCTTGAACAGCAGCGTGAAGTACCGATCGAAGAATTCGGTATTGGCCGAGGCGCCGGCGAGCAGTGCCACCAGCACCAGCGCCAGGAACACGATGATGCCCGCCACGACGCGGTAAAGCACGCGCCGGAACCGGCTGTCCCACGGGCTGGGTGGGGCGCTCATGGCTGGCCCGCGGCCGGCTGCACCAGGGTGGTGGGAGAGAGCACGGTCGATACGGTCTGCGCGAACGGCACCGCACGCGTTTCGCCGGCCACCGCGGCGGACGCGGCGGACGCCGGCGCCGGTGTCGGCACGGGCACCAGTTGTGGCGGTGGTGTGGGCGCGGGCGGCGGCGGGAATTCGCTCGGCACGGTGAAGTTGAAGCGCCGCCATTCCGATGCCAGGTTCCACTCGCGGGTGTTGACGGCGTTGATCTGGAACGGCTTGGGCAGTTGCGTCAGGTCCAGGCGCATGCGCGCTTCGGCCTGGTAGGTCTCGCCCGGCTTGACCATGCTGCGCTCGAACACGCGCCAGCCACGCACGCGCTGGATGAACTGCAGCGCGCCCTTCAGGCGCATGAACGGCAATTGCAGGCCGCCGGTGGACACGCGGTACTGGCGCGTGAGCGGATGGTAGGACAGCCGCACGCTGCGGCTGGCATTGACGGGTTTTTCATCGAACCAGTACCAGCGTGGGCGGGAAAGCTGGAAATCGACGACGAAATACAGTGAGATGCCTTTGTTGAGTGCGTCTTCAAGCGGCGGCGGCAGATCGAAATCGAAACTCGCGGCCAGATCGAAGCCTCCATCCTGGTACTCGATGCGGGCCTCGTTGACTTCAATGCCGTCGGCGCGCGCCGTGCCCGGCAGTGCGATCAGCGTCATCAGGATACCGAGCATGATCGTCGCCGCGAGCCACCACGACGCCAGCCGCGCGCGCGCGCTGCATATCGGGCCGGCGCCGGCTACTGAACCAGCTGTCCGGGCTGCTGCAAGGGACACGCACGCACTGTCGTCTGGGACGCGAAGGACGAACAAGCGAAGCGGGTTCAGCATTGGGATCGATTGGGATCGGTCAGGGTCGTTTCTGGAAACGGGCGTAGAAGAAGCCATCGTGATCGGTGGGCAGGCCTTCCTGGCTGCCATTTCCGCCACCGGCCAACTGATCCTTGCTGCCCGGCAGCATCTGGCCGGGCGCTTGCAATCGTATCGCATCTGGTAGCTGTGCACCAAACCAGCGCGCCTGCTCTTCGTTCTCCGTTGGGAAAATAGAACAGGTGACATAGACCAGGATGCCGCCCGGCTTGAGCAGGTTCCAGAGCTGCGACACGATGCGCCGCTGCTCGGTGACCAGCCGGGGGATATCCACCTCGCGGCGCAGCCAGCGGATGTCCGGGTGGCGGCGCACGATGCCCGAGGCGGAGCACGGTACGTCGGCCAGGATGCGGTCGTACTGGCGGTTGTCCCACCAGTCCTGCGGGCGGCTTGCATCGCCTACCACCACGGTGGCTTGCTGGCCCAGGCGCGCGAGGTTCTCGTCGATGCGGGTGGCGCGCTGCGCGTCGCTCTCCAGCGCGGTGACTTCCACGTTGGCGAGTTCAAGGATGTGGCCGGTCTTGCCGCCGGGCGCGGCGCACGCATCGAGCACGCGCTGGCCGTCGGCCAGGTCCAGCAGCGCAGCGGCCAGTTGCGCGCCGGCGTCCTGCACCGAGACATCGCCCTCGGCAAACCCGGGGATCTGCGACACGGGAAACGCGCGCACCAGCCGCACGGCCTGCGGGCCGATGGCCACGCCCGCCATGCCGGCATTGAGCACACGCTTGAGGTAGTCGGGCACCGAGACCCGCGCCGTATTGACGCGCAGGGTCATGGGCGGGCGCACATTGGCGCTCTCGGCCAGCGCGGCCCACTGGTCCGGGTACGCCTTGCGCAGCGCATCCAGCCACCATGCGGGCAGGTTCCAGCGCGCTTCGTCGTCCTGGCGCACCTCGGCCAGCAATGCCTTGCGTTCACGCAGGAAACGGCGCAACACCGCGTTCACCAGCCCGCGTGCGTGCGCGGTCTTGGGCTCGGAGGCTGCCGCGCTGACGGCCTGGTCGACCACGGTGAACTCGGTATAGCCCCCTTCCCCCTGCTCGTCCTCGACCAGCAGCGCCAGGGCCACGGCCAGCAGTGAGTCCACCAGCGCGCCGGGCGGCCGGGTCACCAGCTTGGTGACCAGCGCGCGCGCCGTGCCGAACTGGCGCATGGTGCGATAGGCCAGGTCCTGCAGGGCGCCACGCGTGGCGGCGTCGCGCACGCGGTCCAGGCGGTACTGGGCGGCGGCATTCTCGATGGCCAGCGGCAGCGCGCTGCCTTCGTTGACGCCGCGTACGGCAGCCGCGGCGGCGAGCATCTGGAAGGCGAGGGATTCGTGTTGCAGGCGCATGACAGTGGGGCAGTGAGACGGTAAAACGGGGTGGCAGGGGGCAAGCCGCAAGCGGCGAGGACTGGCGGCAAGGCCGGGCGAGGCCAAAAAAACACTGCCCGCCGCTTCCGGGGAAGCACGGCGGGCAGTTTACCCTGTATGTGGCGGGGACCGGCGTTTTTGCGCCTGGCTGGCCGCGGCGAGGGGGTAGCGCGGCGGCTTGGACCGCGCTTGTGCCTCGATTGGGCCGCACTTACACCGGATAGACGCCCGTCTGTGCCATCTGCATCAGCCGCGCCACCCGTTCCTCGGTCGCCGGGTGGGTCGAGAACAGATTGGCGATGCCGCTGCCCGAAAGCGGGTTCATGATCATCATCTGCGCCGTGGCCGGGTGCTGCTCCGCGGTCTGGAACGGAATCCCCTGCGCATAGCGGTGGATCTTGTCAAGCGCCATCGCCAGCGCCTGCGGGTCGCCGCTGATGGTGGCGCCGCCGCGGTCCGCCTCGAATTCCCGGGCGCGGGAGATCGCCATCTGGATCAGCGAGGCTGCCAGCGGGGCAAGGATTGCCACCGCGATACTGGCAATGGGGTTGGAGCGGTTGCCGTTCTCGTCTCGCCCGCCAAAGAACATGGCGAAGTTGGCCAGCGCGGCGATGGCGCCGGCCATGGTGGCGGCGATGGTCGAGATCAGGATGTCGCGGTGCTGCACGTGAGCCAGCTCGTGGGCCATCACGCCGCGCAGCTCGCGCTCCGACAGCACTCGCAGGATGCCGGTGGTGGCCGCCACGGCGGCATGCTCCGGATCGCGGCCGGTGGCAAAGGCGTTGGGTGCATCCTCGTTGATCAGGTACACGCGCGGCATCGGCAGCTGGGCGCGCTGCGCCAGCTCCTGCACCATGCCGTAGAACTGCGGTGCCGTGCTCGCGTCGACTTCCTGCGCGTTGTACATGCGCAGGACCATCTTGTCCGAGAACCAGTAAGAGAAGAAGTTCATGCCCAGCGCCATGATCAGCGCGAACATCATGCCGCTGCGGCCGCCGATCATGCCGCCGATGACGATGAACAGCGCCGTAATGGCGGCCATCAGCATGAAGGTCTTGACCCAGTTGAACATTGTCGTGATCTCCGAAAAAATCATCCTCGCGCGCGCACCCGGTGGCCGGGCTGGCCGTGCTACGGAAAGCGTGACGCGGTGCTGTTTAGATAGTACCCCGGCCCGGAAATTCAACCGTCACCTGCCTAAAAAAAGGGCAGACGGTGCCGGCGGCCGTTCGTTGCGCCAGCAGGTTCGGCAACGGTTCCTAGCGTTGGGCGAAGGCCAGGCGCGCGCCCAGCCCGATGAATGCAATACCCACAATGCGATCCAGCCAGCACTTGAGGCGCGGCACCTCGCTGGCGCGGCGGGTCAGGGTGCCCGCCATCCATGCCACCAGGCTGTTCCATAGCGTCGACATCGCCACCATGACGCCGCCCAGGGCCAGGAATGCCAGGGCCTGATGCTCGGCGTTGCGATCCACGAACTGCGGGAAGAAGGAAATGAAGAACAGGATCACCTTTGGATTCAGCACATTGGTGAGAAAGCCCTGCGTGAACAAAGCGCGCAGGCCGCGCGTGCCCGGCTGGGCAGCGGGGGCAGCGTCCGCGCCGGGGAGCGCGGATCGCTGCCAGATCAGGCGCAGCCCAAGCCACACCAGATAGGCCGCGCCGGCAAACTTGATCAAGGTAAAGGCGGTGGCCGATGCCGCCAGCAGCGCAGTCAGGCCGAAGGCGATGGCCAGCGAGTGCACGCAGCAGCCGGCACTGACCCCGAGCGCCGAGACCACGCCTGCCGCCCTGCCCTGCGCCACGCTGCGCCCGACGATATAGGCGGTATCCGGGCCAGGCGTCACATTGAGCAGGAACACCGCGCCGACGAACAAGGGAAGGTCAGTAATGCCGAGCATGGTTGGCTGCTGGTGGATGAGCTACAGAAATGAGGCGCGCAGCGCGATTATGCCGTGCCGCCAGCCACGGCGCAGCGGGTACCCGGTGGCAGCGGCATGCTTTGCAGGAACTGCTGGGCCGGCACGCGGCGCCCGCCCGGTTTTTGCAACTCGGTCATGCGCAGCGCGCCCTCGCCGCAGGCGATCACCACGCCATCGGCATCCGCCGCGAGCACGGTGCCCGGCGCCTGGGGGTGGCTGGCCGTCGACGCCATGGGCTGGGCCTGCCAGCACTTGATGACGGTCTCGCCGACCTGAACGGTGGCGCCGGGGAACGGATTGAAGGCGCGCACCTGGGCGGCCAGCGCCGCAGCCGGGCGGCGCAGGTCCAGCGGGGCTTCGTCCTTGGCGATCTTCTCGGCATAGGTCACGCCCTCGGCTGGCTGCGGCGTGCCGGTGAGCGGCTGGCCCGCGGCGAGGCGGCGCAGCGCCTCCACCACCATGCGCCCGCCCAGCGCGGCCAGCGCATCGTGCAGGGTGCCGGTGGTGTCGCCGGGGCCGATCGGTACGGTTTCGCCCTGGATCATCGCGCCCGTATCCAGCCCTTCGTCCATCTGCATCAGCGTGATGCCGGTCTGCGCATCGCCAGCCTCGATGGCGCGGTGGATGGGCGCGGCGCCCCGCCAGCGCGGCAGCAGCGAGGCATGGATGTTCAGGCAGCCGTAGCGCGGCAACGCCAGCACCTCGGCCGGCAGGATCAGGCCGTAGGCGGCCACCACCATGACATCCGGGGCGATCTGCGCCAGCGCGTCCACGGCGGCACCGGCCTCTTCGGGATACTTGCCGTTGCGGCGCAGCGAGCGTGGCTGCAGCACCGGGCCCAGGCTTTGCTCCAGCGCGTACTGCTTGACCGGGCTGGCCTGCAGCTGCAAGCCACGGCCGGCTGGCCGGTCGGGCTGGCTGAGCACCGCCACCACCGGGAAACCGGCGGCGTGGATGGCTTCAAGCGCCACGCGGGCGAATTCGGGCGTGCCGGCAAAGGCAACGCGCAGCGCTTGGGATGGGCTTGCGGCTTGGGACATGGCACGCTCCGGCATAAAGTGGCACCGGCCGCATCAGCGGCCGGTAACTTGATTCATCGGGAAGGCAATACGATAGCAGACCGCTAGCTGGCCGGTAGCAGGCCAGTGCCGGCGCGCGGCCGGCCGCGGCTGCCTTACATGCGGGTGCGTTCGCGCTTGTGCAGCTTGACCAGCTTGGACTTGATGCGCTGAAGCTTCAGTGGCGACAGGTACTCGACGAAGACCTTGCCCTTGAGGTGGTCCATTTCGTGCTGGATGCACACGGCCAGCAGGTCGTCGGCTTCGATTTCGAAGGGCTCGCCCTTCTCGTTCAGGGCACGCACGCGCACATGGTCCGGGCGCTCGACCCGGTCGTAGACCTCGGGCACCGACAGGCAGCCCTCTTCCGCCACTTTGCGGGTGTCGCTGGACCACACGATCTCCGGGTTGATGAAGACCTGCAGCGCGTCACGGGTCTCGGAGATATCGATCACCACCACCTGTTCGTGCACGTCCACCTGGGTCGCGGCCAGGCCGATGCCGGGGGCTTCGTACATGGTCTCGGCCATGTCCTCTACCAGCTTGCGAATGCGGTCGTCCACCACGGCAACCGGTTTTGCCACGGTATGCAGGCGGGGATCGGGGTAGGTCAGGATATCGAGTTTAGCCATGATGCTGGGGCGCAACGCCTGCCGCTCACACATGTGACCCGCGCGTTGCGGCTACGGGTGTTTACATGCAGAATCGGGGCGCAAGTACAAAAATTCAAGGCGCGCCGCAACAGGCACGCTCTCCAGGGTCAATCCGGCTGTTCTGCCAGCCGGTTCGAGAAAATGCGCGATCTTACCAAAGAACACCAGGCGGCGCCGGGCCGCAGGCCGTATGCGTTTGCCCGTTGGATGTTGTGTGCGGCCGGAATCACTGCCGTCACAGGGGCGCCAGTACATGCCGCCGATCTTACCGTCTCCCCGGCCCAGCGGGCCCAGGCCGCCGTTACCGCGCAGCAAGGCATTGCCGCCGCCGACCTGGCTTCGGACGCGCCCCAGCAGTATGTCGTGCGAGGGGGGGACACGCTTTGGGGAATCTCCGGGCGCTTCTTGCGCCAGCCCTGGCGCTGGCCCGAGCTGTGGGGGATGAACCAGCAGCAGATCCGCAATCCACACCTGATATATCCCGGCCAGGTCCTGTACCTGATTCAGCGCGATGGCCGCGCCTGGCTTTCCACCAGCCCCGATGCCGGCGGCACGGTGCGGCTCACGCCAAGCGTGCGCAGCGAAGGTGGGCCCGATGGCGCCATCGCCAGCATTCCCGCCAAGGACATCGAGCCGTTCCTGATCCGCCCGCTGGTGGTGGACCAGGGCACGCTGGAGACCTCGGCGCGCATCATCGCCCTGCCCGAGTCGCGGGTCTACCTGGGCATGGGCGACACAGCCTATGCGCGCGGCATTTCCCCGCCCGAGGCGGTGGTCGGCAGCGACTGGCAGGCCTTCAAGCCGGTCAAGCCGGTCAAGGACCCGGTTACCGGCCGCGTGCTGGGCTATGAAGCCGAGTACCAGGGCAATGTCCGTGTGTCGCGCCCGCCGGAAGGCTTCGACGCGGTAACTACCGTCAAGGTCACGGCGGCCCAGCAGGAAATGGGCTCTGGCACCTTGCTGATGCCCCAGCCAGCGCGCGAGCCGGTGCGCTATGTGCCCCGCGCGCCGGATGTCATGCTTGATGGCCGCATCGCGGCGGTCTACGGCGGCGTGCAATTCGGCGGCGCCAAGCAGGTGGTCGTGCTCAATATCGGCACCGCCGCGGGCCTCGAGCCCGGCCACGTGCTTGCGCTGTCTCGCGCCGGCCAGGTGGTGCGCGATCGCACGGATGGCAACCGCGCCATCCAGTTGCCCGACGAGCGCTATGGCCTGGCCTTCGTGTTCCGCGTGTTTCCGGGCGTGGCCTACGCCTTGGTCACCGACGCCTCGAACGCAATCGAGGTGGGCGACCGCGTGACGTCGCCGCGTTGACCGGGCTGGCAGCAACCGGCGCCAACCCGGCGCCGGTGCCCACCACCACCCGCAGTGCTGCCGACATCGAGGCATGGCTGCGGCTGACCGGTGCCCGTGGCCTGGGCACAGGAGCCTTGCGCCAGTTGCTGGCCACCTTCGGGCTGCCGCACCAGTTGCTGGCACAGACCGTCAGCGCACTGGCGGCTGTCATCCCCGAGAAGCACGCCCAGGCGCTGCTGGCGCCGCCCGATGCTGTCACCATGGCGCTGGTCGAGCGCACCGTGGCTTGGGCCGCCGAGCCCGGCAACCATGTGGTGACGCTGGCCGATGCCGCCTATCCCCGTCCCTTGCTGGATCTGTCCGACCCGCCGCTGGTGCTGTACGTCAAAGGCCGGCTGGGCGCGCTTGGCGGCCCGGCCATTGCCATGGTCGGTGCGCGCAGCGCCACCGTGCAGGGCATGGAGGATGCGCGACGCTTTGCCCGCGTGTTGTCCGGCGCCGGGCTGGCGGTGGTGTCGGGGCTTGCGCTGGGCATCGATGGCGCAGCGCACGAGGGGGCTCTGGAAGGCGCTCTGGAAGGTGCTGGCGGCACCGTGGCGGTGATCGGCACCGGCGCCGACCTGGTCTACCCCGCCCGGCATCGCGACCTGGCCCACCGCATCGCGGCCCATGGCGCCATCGTCAGTGAGTTCGCGCTCGGCATGCCCGGGCGCAGCCACCACTTTCCCCAGCGCAACCGCATCATCGCGGCGCTCGCGCGCGGCGTGCTGGTGGTGGAGGCGGCGGCGCGCTCGGGGTCGCTCATTACCGCGCGGCTGGCAGCCGAGATGGGACGGGAGGTCTATGCCATTCCCGGCTCGATCCATGCGCCGCTGTCCAAGGGTTGCCACCTGTTGATCCGCCAGGGCGCCAAGCTGGTGGAAACCGCGCAGGATGTGCTCGAGGAACTCGGCATGGCCGGGGATGCCCCCCGGCCGGTGGCGCCTGCGCCCATGCCGGCGCTGGACGATGTCCTCGGCCTGACGCTCACCCACGACCCCGTCACGCTGGACGCGCTGTGCGCGCGTACAGCCCTGCCACCCGAGCAAGTGGTGGCCAGCCTGCTGACACTGGAACTGGCGGGCGCGGTGGAGCGCCTGCCGGGTAATGCCTATCGCCGTGTAAGCTAGCGAGCGATCCTGGTACCGCCGGCCGAAATACGGTTTTCCCGGCGGCCGCTACAATCAAACGATTTCCCGTGCCTGAAAAGGCTCATGTTTCCCCCATCATGACCGTTTACTTTCCGGAGCAGGACCAGGGCGCAATCGCCCAGGTGTTGGCAGCGCGTGCGCAAGGCCGCCTGGTAGCCTGCCTGTGCGCAGCCTGGTGTGGCACCTGCGGGACCTACCAGGAGGCGTTCGCGGCGCTTGCCGCCCGGTTTCCCGGCGATTGCTTCGTCTGGATCGATATCGAAACCCATGCCGACCAGCTGGGCGACCTCGATATCGATAATTTCCCGACGCTGCTGGTGCAGCCGGTGGCGGGCGGCGCGCCGCAGTTCTACGGCACGCTGCTGCCGCATATTGAAGTGCTCGAACGCATGCTTGCGCGCGGCGCGGCGATGGCGCCAGCGGCCGGCGCAGCGGTGCCGAACGTGCTGGAGTGGCTGGCGCCGCGCGCTAACGACGACTAACCCCGGTCATCGGCGCCCAGCGCAAGCCAGGAGCACGAGTGCCGGATTGCAGTCAAAAAACGAAGTGGGTGGCGGCTGTTCAGGGCCGGCCCGCATGCCAGCAGCGCCCGTTTGACGGCGATGGCGAAGGCAGCTTGCTTGCACCGCCGTCGGAACCGCGCTTATTATTGGCGCCTCAAAGCCCCAAGCTCGCTGTTTACATATAGTGCAGAGCCCTTAGTGGCAATAATTCGCAGGCCGCCAGAGTGCGGCCAGCAAGGACCCGATCCATGTCAAAAGCCCTCATCATCGCGGAAAAGCCATCGGTTGCTGCCGATATAGCCCGTGCCCTCGGGGGCTTTACCAAGCATGACGAATACTTCGAAAGTGACGATTACGTTCTTTCGTCGGCCGTCGGCCACCTGGTTGAAATTGCCGCCCCGGACGAATACGAAGTCAAGCGAGGCAAGTGGAGCTTCGCCAACCTGCCGGTGATTCCCCCCCACTTCGACCTGCGCCCGATCGCCAAGACCGAGTCGCGGCTGAAGGTGCTCAACCGCCTGATCAAGCGCAAGGACGTCACCGGCCTGGTGAACGCCTGCGACGCGGGGCGCGAAGGGGAACTGATCTTCCGCCTGATCCAGCAGCACGCCAAGGCCAAGCAGCCAGTGCAGCGCCTGTGGCTGCAGTCGATGACGCCGCAGGCGATCCGCGACGGGTTTGCCCGCCTGCGCGACGATGCCGACATGCTGCCGCTGGCGGACGCCGCGCGCTGCCGCTCGGAAGCCGACTGGCTGGTGGGCATCAACGGCACGCGCGCCATGACCGCGTTCAACAGCAAGGGCGGCGGCTTCTTCCTGACCACGGTTGGCCGGGTGCAGACCCCCACGCTGTCGATCGTCGTAGAGCGCGAAGAGAAGATCAAGAAATTCGTCCCGCGCGACTACTGGGAAGTGCGCGCCGAGTTCATCGCCGCCGCCGGCCTTTACGAAGGCCGCTGGTTCGACCCCAGGTTCAAGAAGAGTGAGTTCGATCCCGAGGCGCGCGAGTCGCGCCTGTGGAGCGAGGCCGAAGCCAAGAGCATCGTGGCGGCCTGCCGTGACAAGACCGGCACCGTCACCGAAGAGTCAAAGCCGTCCACGCAGCAGTCGCCGGCGCTGTTCGACCTGACCACGCTGCAGCGCGAGGCCAACTCGCGCTTCGGCTTCTCGGCCAAGAACACCCTCGGCCTGGCCCAGGCGCTGTACGAAAAGCACAAGGTGCTGACTTACCCGCGTACCGACGCGCGCGCGCTGCCCGAGGACTACATGGACACGGTCAAGCAGACCATGGACATGCTGGCAGAGAGCTCGCCCAACTACCTGCCGCATGCCAAGAAGGTGCTGGCCAGCGGGTGGATCAAGCCCAACAAGAAGATCTTCGACAACAGCAAGATCAGCGATCACTTCGCTATCATCCCGACGCTGCAAGCCCCGAAGAACCTCTCGGAGCCGGAGCAGAAGCTGTATGACCTGGTGGTGCGCCGCTTCCTGGCGGTGTTCTTCCCGGCGGCCGAGTTCCAGGTCACCACCCGTGTCACCGAGGTGGCGGGCCATCATTTCAAGACCGAAGGCAAAGTCCTGGTCAATCCCGGCTGGCTGGTGGTCTACGGGCGTGAAGCCCAGGGCGACGATGCCAACCTGGTGGCGGTGGCCAAGGACGAGCGCGTCAAGGTCGACAAGGTCGATGGCGTGATGCTGACCACCAAGCCGCCCGCACGCTACAACGAAGCCACATTGCTGTCCGCCATGGAAGGCGCCGGCAAGCTGGTGGACGACGACGCGCTGCGCGAGGCCATGGCCGGCAAGGGCCTGGGCACGCCAGCCACGCGCGCGGCCATCATCGAAGGCCTGCTCGCCGAGAAATACCTGGTGCGCGAAGGCCGTGAGCTGATTCCCACCGCCAAGGCCTTCCAGCTGATGACGCTGCTGCGCGGCCTGGGCGTGCAGGAACTGACCCAGGCCGAGCTGACCGGCGAATGGGAGCACAAGCTGTCGCAGATCGAGCGCGGCGGCCTGAAGCGCGACGAGTTCATGCGCGAGATCGCGCAGATGACGCAGCAGATCGTCAAGCGCGCCAAGGAATACGACAGCGACACCATCCCGGGCGACTACGCCACGCTGGCCACGCCGTGCCCGCAGTGTGGCAGCCAGGTCAAGGAGAACTACCGCCGCTTTGCCTGCACCGCGTGCGAGTTCTCGATCAGCAAGATCCCGGGTGGGCGCCAGTTCGAGATCGAGGAAGTCGAAGAACTGCTGCTGAAGAAGGAAATCGGTCCGCTGCAGGGTTTTCGCAGCAAGATGGGCCGGCCGTTTGCCGCCATCCTGAAGCTGGGCAAGGACGACGAAGGCCACTACAAGATGGAATTCGACTTCGGCCAGAATGACGACGACAACGACGGCGAGCCGGTCGATTTTACCGGCCAGGAAGCGGTTGGCGCTTGTCCGAAGTGCGGTGGCTCGGTGTACGAGCACGGCATGAAGTACGTGTGCGAGAACAGCGTGGCCGTGCCCAAAAGCTGTGACTTCACCACGGGCAAAATCATCCTGCAGCAGGAGATCTCGCGCGAGCAGATCGGCAAGCTGCTGGGCGCGGGCCGCACGGATCTGCTGACCGGCTTCAAGTCATCGCGCACCGGGCGCAACTTCAAGGCCTTCCTGGCCAAGCAGCCGGACGGCAAGATCGGCTTCGAGTTCGAGGCACGCGAGCCCAAGGCGGGCGCCAAGACTGCGGCCAAGGGCGCCGCGGCCAAGACCGCGTCCGCCAAGGCTGGCGACGAGGATCAGGCTGGCGAAACGGTGAGCAAGGCCAAGGCGCCGGCCAAGAAGGTGGCGGCCAAGAAGGCTCCCGCTGCCAAGAAGGCCCCCGCAGCGAAGAAAGCCGCGGCCAAGACGCCAGCAGCCAAGCGCGCTACCGGCAAGTCCCGCGCCGACGACGAAGCCACGGCCGACGCCGAGGAAGAGTGAGTTGCTCGCGGAGCCGGCATCCTGCCGGTTCCGCGCTTCCCTTCCCCCTTTAGTAGCCCTCGATCCTGCGTTCCCCTTATTGGTTGTCGTTGCGGATCTTGCCCTCTTCGAGCAGGAAATCGATAAAGGCGCGGACCTTGGTCGGCAGGAATTTGCGGCTGGGATAGACCACGCTGACATCGCGCTTCGGCAGCCGGTATTGCTGGAGGATGTGCGTCAACCGCCCCGCTTCGATATTCGGCCGCGCCAGATAGGCAGACAGCATCGCCACACCCATGTCGGCCAGCGCCGCCTGGTGCGCCAACTCGGCATTGCTGCACAGCAGGCCCGGGCGGATCGGCACCGTTACCTCGCCCTCCGGGCCCGACAGCGTCCATTCATGCTCAGCGGTGGGGATGCGCATCGCGATGCAGCGGTGGTTGGTCAGTTCGTGCGCTTGGCGCAGCGGCGGGTGCTGGCGCAGGTAGCCTGGCGAGGCGCACAGGATGATCTCTGCCGAGATCAGCGGGCGCGCCACCAGATGCGAGCCCAGCCCCAGGTCGGACAACACCACGCCTACGTCGCGCCCCTCTTCGACGATATCGACGATACGGTCCGATAACAGCACGTCGAACACCACCTCGGGATACAGGGCCTGGAAACGTGCCAGCGTGGCGGGCAGCAGGTGCAGGCCGAACATCACCGGCGCCACCAGCCGCAGTGTGCCCGAGAGCGACTGGCTGCGCGCCGTGACTACCGATTCGGCCTCCTCCACATCTTCCAGGATCTGCTGGCAACGCTGCAGGTAGGTCTCCCCAGCGTCGGTCAGCGACAGGCTGCGGGTGGTGCGGTTCAACAACCGCGTGCCAAGGTGGCTCTCCAGGTCGGCTACGTAGCGCGTGACTACCGCATTGGACATTTCCAATTGTTGCGCTGCACGAGCAAAGCTGCCCAACTCGACCACTTTGGAAAAGACGCGCATCGATTGCAGCCGGTCCATGACATAGTCTCCAGTCTTGCCCGCGAACTTTTACGGAAAGTGGGCTATTTATTGTTAAAACTACAACTAATCATTGTCGGAGGCAATCTTTATTCATATCAGGGAAATGCCTAATATGAAGCCATCGGATGCCGCATTGCAGCGAAGGCTGCTGAGAAGACTAGGTGTCCTGCCTGTGGAAAGGATTCAATCATGAAAAGCCAACGTTTTGCCCTGATCGCCGCTGCCACCACGCTCGCAGCCGCCCTGACCGCCGCCCCCGCTTTTGCCAAGGCCGGCAAGTTCGACCCGTACACCGATGGCGCCCGCGTCACCCAGACCTCGGTCTATAGCAATGGCGGCAAGGCCGGCAAGTTCGACAGCTTTACCGACGGCGCCCGTGCCGGCAAGTTCGACCCGTACACCGACGGCGCCAAGGCCGGCAAGTTCGACGTATTTACCGACGGCGCCGCTGCCCTGTAATTCAGGCGGCCTGTCGGCGGGAACCGCGTCTTATGGCGGTTCCGCCCCTTTCGGCTGATCTCCACAGGCCGACGGGGAGGGTGCGAAAGCGCCTTCTCCGTACTAACTGGAGGGCACGCCCGTACCACGCCGGTACGGGCGTGTTTGCTTTTGGGGCACCGCTTTGTTGTACACGCTTGTCGGTGTCGGGTGATGCATGATACCCTCGGCGAGGTTTTCGGGCCGTAGCGACATACATCACGGCATAAAAAAACGGGCCAGTCATGGCCCGTTCTTGTTGCCGGCATCGCAGGCCGGCTGCCGGCGGGCGGGGGATGATCCCCACCTGCGCCAGGCAGATCAGTCGTCGTGATGGTGGTGGCCACGGCCGTGCTTGCGCTTGTAGCCGCTGCGGTAATAGCGGTCATCGCGGTAGCCGCGGCCGCGTTCGTCAGCGTAGGAGTTGCTGCGTGAGACGTTGCCCCCCAGCGCCGCGCCTGCACCGCCGCCAACCGCTGCACCCAGCAGGCCGCCGGTGCGCCCGCCCACGGCGTTGCCCGCTGCCGTGCCTGCACCGCCGCCCAGCGCGCCGCCGATGATGGCGCCAGTGCGCTCGCGGCGGTTGGACGTAACCGCGCCGCCTGCGCCGCCGCCAACCGCGCCGCCGATCACCGCACCGGTCGAGCCGCCTAGCGCGCCACCAACCGCCGCGCCGGCAACACCGCCGAGTGCGCCGCCGAGGGCATTATTCATATCGCCCGCAAACACCGGCAGCGCGGATGCCGCCAGGGCGATGGCCAGGGTGAAACTGCGAACGGGGTGCCGAGACATGTTCTTCTTCCTTGGGTTGAGCAACTGTGACGCAAGTGTAGAGATGTAGCCGCGAGCTTGCTGTAACCACGTGTAAGGCCCTGTAACCGCTGCAGAAACGTAAAACGGGCCGCCAGAATTGGCGGCCCGTTCTTTAACGGCGTGAAGCGCGGAGTTACTACGGGGTTAGGACTGTTGTGCGGCTACGCGCACTCGCATTCCCCCCTGAGCGAACCCCGCGTGCCACGTGCAGATCAGCAACATTTTCCCTGCCCCCCGCCGTAGCGGGCCTCCTGCCGTTCGCGAAAGAACGCCTCGTAGGTCATGGGCTCGCGGTCGGGGTGGGTGGCCTCCATGTGCGCCACATAGGTCTGGTAATCCGGCAAACCCACCATCAGGCGCAGGGACTGGCCCAGGTAGCGTCCCATGGTTCCAAGTTGCTCAAGCATGATGGATCTCCTGTTTCCAAATCCAATTCCAATCCCGATATCGGGTCAGCGCTGGCCGGTGGCCAGCGCACGCACTCAATGCTGCGCCAAAGCCGAAGCCGGCATCGGTTCAAACGGGGTTTCGCGGTCGGTCGGCCGGTTCTCCGCGCGAGCCTTCATCGCGGTCTTGAAGCCGTAGAACACGATCGACAGCACCACGAACATGAATAGCGCGCACAGCCCGGCATCCAGGTAGTCATTGAAGACGATGCGGTGCATCTGCTCCATCGACTTGGCCGGGGCCAGTACCTTGCCCTGGGCGATGGCGTCGCTGAACTTGGCCGCGTGGGTCAGGAAGCTGACCTTGGGATCGGCGTCGAACAGCTTTTGCCAGCCGGCGGTCAGCGTGCAGATCAGCAGCCAGATGGTGGGCACCAGGGTGACCCAGGCGTACTGCCCGCGCTTCATCTTGACCAGCACGCACGTACCGAGCACCAGCGCCACCGCGGCCAGCATCTGGTTGGAGATGCCGAACAGCGGCCACAGCGTGTTGATGCCGCCAAGCGGGTCAACCACGCCCTGGTACAGGAAGTAGCCCCAGAACGATACGGTCAGCGCGGTTGCGATCAGGTTGGCCGGCAGCGAGTCGGTGCGGCGGAACGAGGGCACGAAGCTGCCCAGCAGGTCCTGCAGCATGAAGCGCCCGGCGCGGGTGCCCGCGTCCACCGCGGTCAGGATGAACAGCGCCTCGAACAGGATGGCAAAGTGGTACCAGAAGGCCATCATGGCCTGGCCGCCCACCACCTGGTGCAGGATGTGGGCAATCCCCACCGCCAGCGTCGGTGCGCCGCCGGCGCGCGAGATGATGGAGTTCTCGCCAACGTCCTTGGCGGTCTGGATCAGCACATCCGGCGTGATCACGAAGCCCCAGCCTGACACCACCTGGGCCACCGACTCCGGCGAGGTGCCGATCACGGCTGCCGGGCTGTTCATGGCGAAGTACACACCCGGCTCGATCACCGAGGCCGCGACCAGCGCCATGATGGCCACGAACGATTCGGCCAGCATCGCGCCGTAACCGATAAAGCGCATATGCGCTTCGCTCTCAAGCAGCTTGGGCGTGGTGCCCGAGGAGATCAGCGCGTGGAAGCCCGACACCGCGCCGCAGGCGATGGTGATGAAGAGGAACGGGAACAGGTTGCCCGACCACACCGGGCCGCCGCCCTTGGCGAACTGGGTGAACGCCGGCATCTTCAACTCCGGCGCCACGATCAGGATGCCGATGGCTAGCGCGATGATGGTGCCGATCTTCAGGAAAGTGGAGAGATAGTCGCGTGGGGCCAGCAGCAGCCACACCGGCAGCACGGCGGCGATAAAGCCGTAGATGATCAGCATCCACGTCAGTGCCTTGCCGTCGTAGGTAAACAACGGTGCCAGCACCGCGCTTTCATGCACGTACTGGCCACCGATGATGGCCAGCATCAGCAGCACGAAGCCGATCACCGACACCTCGCCGATGCGGCCCGGGCGGATGTAGCGCGTGTAGATGCCCATGAAGAGGGCGATAGGAATCGTCACCCCCACCGTGAACGTGCCCCAGGGCGAGTCCGCCAGCGCCTTCACCACGATCAGTGCCAGCACCGCCAGGATGATGATCATGATCATGAAGCAGCCGAACAACGCGATCATGCCTGGCACCGTGCCCATCTCGGACTTGATCAGGTCGCCCAGCGAGCGGCCGTCGCGGCGCGTGGAGATGAACAGCACCATGAAGTCCTGCACCGCCCCGGCAAACACCACGCCCGCCAGGATCCACAGCATGCCGGGCATATAGCCCATCTGCGCGGCCAGCACGGGACCCACCAGCGGGCCGGCGCCGGCAATGGCGGCGAAGTGGTGGCCGAACAGCACGGCCTTGTTGGTCGGCACGTAGTCCAGCCCGTCGTTATGGCGCCAGGCCGGCGTCATGCGCTTGGGGTCGAGCTGCATCACCTTCTCGGCGATGAACTTGCTGTAGTAACGGTAGGCGATCAGATAGATACAGATCGCGGCGACCACGATCCACAAGGCACTGACGGCTTCGCCGCGAGACAGTGCAACGGTGGCAAAGGCGAAGGCGCCAAGGATGGCGACGGCCAGCCACACCAGGTGTTGCCCGATGCGATTCATGATGAGGGTCTCCTCAGACCATTTTTAGGAATGCCGGCGGCGGCAGGTGCCGGAAGCAAGGGGGGCGCCTGGGCGGCGTCCCCTGGTGGCGGCGGGCGGAGGGGTGGGTGGCGGGATGGTCCCTGCCATGTCTCCGTCGACGCCCGGTATGTCTCGCAAGATCCGGATCTGGTCGTCGCAGGCGGGCGATGCAAACAGCATAGACGCTAGCCGCACCCACTGCGCAGGACGCGTGCATTACGCCGCTTGCGCGGCGCGCGTGCGTCCGGCGTGTAGTATTGACACCCGTCCCTGGCGGCACAAGCGCGGAACTACGCAGCGATGCTGCGTGTTACTACGTAGATCGACGCTCGCATGCCGCTTGCGCGTCATCCGTGTTTACCCCGGTCCCGATGAAACTCCGTCAGAAAATCCTGTTATTGGCCGTCGCGCCGCTCGCCGTGGCCATGTTCGGCATCGCGCTGGCCGTGCGCTACCAGGCCACCCAGCTGGCAAGCCACGAGCGCGCCCTGGTCGAGGCGGCCTACCTGCAGAGCAAGGAAGCCGAGCTGCGTCACTACGTAGAACTGGCGCAAAGCGCGATCGCGCCGATGGTGTGCTCGGGCCACAACGATGCGGCCACCCGTGACGCCGCCATGCAGGCCCTGGCGCGCCTGGACTACGGCCCCGATGGCTACTTCTTCCTCTATGACCTGCAAGGCCGTAATCTGATGCACCCGCGCCAGCCCGAGCTGGTCGGACAGGATTTGTGGAGCCTGCGGGATCCGCAGGGCGCGCTCACCATCCAGAAGCTGATCGCCGCGGCCCGCTCCGGCGGTAGGTCGGTGCGCTATATGTGGAGAAAGCCCTCCTCGCAGCAACTGGCCCCCAAGCTGGGTTACGTGGTCGCCGTGCCGGCGTGGAACTGGATGCTGGGCACCGGCATCTATCTCGACGACGTGGAGCGCACCCTGCGCCAGCTCGATGCGCGGGCGGAGACCGATATCCGCGAGACCATGGCGTGGATTGGCGTGATTGCCGCGATCAGCATCCTGCTGGTGGCCGCCAGCGGCCTGGCGCTCAATGTGAGCGAGCACCGCGAGGCCGACGCCAAGCTGCGGCAGCTGGCGCAGCGCGTGGTGCAGTCGCAGGAAGAGGAACGCGCGCGGCTGTCGCGCGAGCTGCACGACGGCATCAGCCAGTTGCTGGTGTCGGTCAAGCTGCTGCTGGAGACGGCCGCCAACCGCCTGCGCATGGCCCCGGACCAGGGCCAGTCGGTGGCGCCCGTGCTCGGCACGGCGCTGGTCCGCCTGGATACGGTCTTCAATGAGGTGCGCCGGGTGGCGCGCAACCTGCGGCCTGCCCTGCTTGATGACCTTGGCCTGTTCGCCGCGCTGGAGCACCTGGCACGCGAGATGCAAGAAGGCAGCGGGCTGCAGATTTCCGTGTCGCACACGGGCAAGCCGCGCGAACTCGCTGACGAGCAGGCCACAGCCCTCTATCGCATCGCCCAGGAAGCGCTGACCAATGTGGAGCGGCATGCGCATGCGCGCCATGTCACGCTGGTGCTGGCGTTCGATGCCAACGCTACCCGGCTGACCGTGCAGGATGACGGCGCCGGCTTCGACGTGGCGCGCATGCAGCTCGATCCGAAGCGCGGCATCGGCCTGCGCAACCTGCGCGAGCGCATCGCCGCGCTGGGCGGCGAGTTCGATATCGTCTCCGGCCCGGGCTCGACCCGGCTGAGCGCGGCGGTGCCGGTGGTGCCGGCGCAATCGGCCACACGCCACAACCCGGATTCGCCGGATTCGCCAGATTCACAAGGAAACCCCCACTCATGACCCCCGCTCCCGCCCGCGTCCTGTTGATCGACGACCATGCGCTGGTGCGCGACGGCATGCGCATGCGCCTTGCCCTGCAGCCCGAGCTTGCGGTGGTGGGCGAAGCCGACGACGGCGAGGCGGCGCTCGCCTGGCTGGCGCGGGCCAGTGCCGAGCACATGCCTGAACTGGTCATCACCGATATCGGCATGCGAGGCATGGGCGGCATCGCGCTGGCCGCCGCGCTGCATGAGGACTATCCCGAGCTGGCTGTGCTGATCGTGTCGATGCACGACAACCTCGAATACGTGCGCCAGGCGATCCGCGCCGGCGCGCGCGGCTATGTGCTCAAGGATGCGCCCGCCGACGAGCTGATGGCTGCGATTGCCGCAGTGCTGGCCGGCCGCGTCTTCTACAGCGCCCGCATTGCGCGCAGCATGGCCGAGCAAACCCCGGCCGCCGGGCCGCTCGATGCGCTCACCCCGCGCGAGCGCGATATCTTCAACTGCATCGGCCGCGGCCAGGCCAACAAGGACATTGCCGCCGCGCTGGGCGTGTCGGTGCGCACCATCGAGACCCACCGGCTCAACCTGCGGCGCAAGCTGGGCATCGAAGGCCGCGCGGAGCTGGTGAAGTTCGCCGTGGAGCAAGGGAGCACGGAGGGCGGCCCTGCCGGGTCCCAATGAAAAAAGCCCACTCCCGTTGATGGAGTGGGCTTTGAGAGGGAGAGACAGCCGTCGTCGTAGCGCCTGGCTTTGGCCTGTTCGACGGCTTCGGCTGGTGTGCCTGTTATTTAGGCAGCCAGGCGCTTGGCCAGCGCGGCCTTGGCATCCACCAGGGCTTGCGGCAGGTTGTGCTTGAGTTGCGTGAACAGCTCCTCATGCAGCGCCAGTTCCTTCTGCCAGGCGGCGTGGTCGATCGAGGTGACCTGCTCGAACTGCTGCTTGGTGAAATCCAGGCCTTCCCAGTTCAGGTCCTCGAAGCTGGGCGAGGTGCCGAACACGTGGTCGGTGCCCTTGCCACGGCCTTCGACGCGGTCGATCATCCACGACAGCACGCGCATGTTCTCGCCAAAGCCCGGCCACACGAAGTTGCCGGCCTCATCCTTGCGGAACCAGTTGACGCAGTAGATGCCCGGCAGCTTGGCGCCGGAAGCTTCCAGCTTCTTGCCCAGCGCCAGCCAGTGGCCAAAGTAGTCGCTCATGTTGTAGCCGCAGAACGGCAGCATGGCGAACGGGTCGCGGCGCACCACGCCTTGCTGGCCAGCAGCGGCGGCGGTGGTCTCCGAGCCCATGGTGGCGGCCATGTAGACGCCTTCGGTCCAGTTGCGCGCCTCGGTCACCAGCGGCACGGTGGTGGAGCGGCGGCCGCCGAAGATGAACGCATCGATGGCGACGCCAGCCGGGTTGTCCCAGTTATCGTCGATCGACGGGCACTGCACTGCCGGGGCGGTGAAGCGGGCGTTCGGGTGGGCAGCCTTGGCGCCGGTTTCCTTGGCGATGGCCGGGGTCCAGTCCTTGCCCTGCCAGTCGATCAGGTGCGACGGGGCTTCCTTGCTCATGCCTTCCCACCACACGTCGCCGTCATCGGTCAGCGCCACGTTGGTGAAGATGACGTTTTCCTTCAGGGTAGCCATCGCGTTGAAGTTGGTCTTCTCGCTGGTGCCCGGGGCCACGCCGAAGTAGCCGGCTTCCGGGTTGATGGCGTACAGGCGGCCGTCCTGGCCCGGCTTGATCCAGGCGATGTCGTCGCCGATGGTGGTGACCTTCCAGCCTTCGAAGCCCTTGGGCGGGATCAGCATGGCGAAGTTGGTCTTGCCGCAGGCCGACGGGAACGCGGCGGCCACGTGGTATTTCTTGCCTTCCGGCGAGGTCACGCCCAGGATCAGCATGTGCTCGGCCAGCCAGCCCTCATCGCGGCCCATGGTGGAAGCAATGCGCAGCGCGAAGCACTTCTTGCCCAGCAGGGCGTTGCCGCCGTAGCCCGAGCCATACGACCAGATTTCGCGTGTTTCCGGGAAATGGACGATGTACTTGGTCGGGTTGCACGGCCAGGCCACGTCTTTCTCGCCGGCAGCCAGCGGCTTGCCCACGGTGTGCACGCACGGCACGAACTCGCCATCGGTGCCCAGCACGTCGAACACGGCGCGGCCCATGCGGGTCATGATGCGCATATTGACGGCAACGTACGGCGAATCCGACAGTTCCACGCCGATGTGGGCGATCGGCGAGCCCAGCGGGCCCATCGAGAACGGCACCACGTACAGCGTGCGGCCGCGCATGCAGCCGTCGAACAGGCCGGACAGCGTCTGGCGCATTTCAGCCGGGGCGGTCCAGTTGTTGGTGGCGCCGGCGTCTTCCTTCTTCTGCGAGCAGATGAAGGTGCGGTCTTCCACACGCGCCACGTCGGACGGATCGGACAGCGCCAGGAACGAGTTCTTGCGCTTGGCCGGGTTCAGGCGCTTCATGGTGCCGGCGGCGACCATCTGCTCGCACAGGCGGTCGTACTCTTCCTGCGAGCCGTCGCACCAGTAGATATTGTCGGGTTTGGCGAGGGCCGCGAACTCGGCCACCCAGGCGACCAGCTTCTGGTGCTTGACCCAGGCCGGTACGTTGAGTGCGGGCGTGCCCTGCATGGTGGGGTGGTTCATACTGCTACTCCAAAGCGTAAAGGAAATCTTGCAAAGCCAGGCCGGTTGCCGCGGTCGGGAGACGGCTGGCAGCGCCCCATGACCTGGGCAGACCGCGGCCATTCGCCGCGGGTTCCGCACCGGGCCGCGTAGGGCGGCTCTGACCAGGATCGTCACATCCCGTTACAACTGCACAGCGACCGGAACTGCGCAAAAGGTCGCGACAGGCCCCGCGGCTGCGCTACAGTGGCGCTTCGCCTGTGGCAGGGCCGGGCAGGCTTTGTCCGGCGCGGCCCGGGTGACGGGAGCAAGGCTCGACCGACAATCTGGGGCGGCACCGGAACCGGCAAGGATACCACCGCCGCTCGCCGCTGTTTTTTGCTCCGCAGCAATGTTTGTGCGCGATTCCGGGCCATGCCGTATTGTCTCGTCTGCCTGTCCGTCGGCTCACTTTGCCGTCGCGCGGGATTGTTCCCGCCGCGTGCTGCACTCGGTGCGGTGTCGGGCGGCAGATGCTAAAACTATAACGTTGATGGGTGCGCGGCAATGTGGGTGTGCGCACCTTGCGATAGCCAAAATAGAGTTTCCGATGAAGATTGCCGTACTCGACGATTATCAGGATGCCGTTCGCAAGCTGTCGTGCTTCAGCCTGCTCGATGGCCATGACGTCAAGGTGTTCAACAACACCGTCAAGGGCGTTGGCCAGTTGGCGGCACGCCTGTCCGACGTGGAAGCCGTGGTGCTTATCCGCGAACGGTCGCGCATCACCCGGCAACTGCTGGAAAAACTCCCCAAACTCAAGATCATCAGCCAGACCGGGCGCGTTGGCGGCCATGTGGATGTCGAGGCTTGTACGGAGCGCGGGGTGGCGGTGCTGGAAGGCGCGGGCTCGCCCGTGGCCCCGGCCGAGCTCACCTGGGCCCTGATCATGGCGGCCCAGCGCCGCATTCCCCAGTACGTGGCCAGCCTCAAGCATGGCGCCTGGCAGCAGTCCGGGCTCAAGTCCACCACCATGCCGCCCAACTTCGGCCTGGGCCAGGTGCTGCGCGGGCAGACGCTCGGGATCTGGGGCTACGGCAAGATCGGCAAGCTGCTGGCGGGCTACGGCCGCGCCTTCGGCATGAATGTGCTGGTATGGGGACGCGAGAACTCGCAGAAAGCCGCGCGCGAGGACGGCCTGGCCGTGGCCGGGTCGCAGGAGCAATTGTTTACCGACAGCGACGTGTTGTCGCTGCACCTGCGCCTGAGTGACGAGACCCGTGGGCTGGTCAAGCTGGCCGACTTCTCCCGCATGAAGCCCACCGCGCTGTTCGTCAACACCAGCCGCGCCGAGCTGGTCGAGGAAAACGCCCTGCTGGCCGCGCTCAACCGCGGACGCCCCGGCATGGCGGCGGTCGATGTGTTCGAGTCCGAGCCCATCCTGCAGGGCCACGCGCTGCTGCGCATGGAAAACTGCATCTGCACGCCGCACCTGGGCTATGTCGAACGCGAAAGCTATGAGATGTACTTCCGCATCGCTTTCCAGAACATCCTCGATGTGCTGAGCGGCAAGCATGACAGCATCGCCAATCCCAAGGCGCTGACGCCGGCGCTGTCGCGCTAAGCGCTAGCCCGCAGGCGCCCGCCCCGCCGGCCTCCCCGCCGGCGAGTGCGCTACGCTCAACGCGAACCGGGCAAAACCGCTACACTCGGACTTCGCGCGCGGCCTCTGGCCGCGTTTTTCGTCCTCCGCACCGCCTTCTCCGCCCCCGTCGCCATGGATCCCAGGCTCGTGATGCTGTGCCTTGGCAATTTTGTCATCGGTACCGGCGCGATGATCGTCACCGGCATGCTCAATGACATTGCCGGCGATTTCCAGCTTGGAGCCGGCACCGCAGGCCAGTTGATCTCCGTGTTTGCGCTGGCGACCTGCGTCGGCGCGCCCTTGTTCGCCACGCTCGGCTCGCGCATCGACCGCCGGCTGCTGCTGGCGGGCTCATTGCTGGTCTATGCCGCGATGCACCTGGCCGCGGCCTTTGCGCCGAGCTTTGCCAGCCTGATGGCGATCCGCTTCCTGAGCGCGATCGGCGCGGCCATCTTCACCCCGCAAGCCGCCGCCACCCTGCCGTTGCTGGTCAACGCGCAGACCCGCGGGCGCGCCATCAGCTTTGTTTTCCTGGGCTGGAGCGTGGCCAGCGTGGTGGGCGTGCCCATGGGGACGTGGATCGCCAGCACGCTGGGCTGGCGCTTCAGCATGGGGCTGGTGGGTTTGCTGGCGCTGGGCGCGTCGGTGGGCGTGTGGCGGGCCTTGCCGCCGCGGCTGTATGTGGAACCGGTGGGCCGGGCGGCCTGGGGCGCGGTGCTGCGGCACACGCCGATGGTGCTGGTGGTGGCCACCACCATGATCCAGTCGGCCGGGATGTTCACGCTGTTTACTTATATTGCCCCGCTGCTGCGCGACGTGCATGGCATCAGCGGCGGCACGCTCAGCCTGATGTTCCTGGCTTACGGCGCCTGCGGCGTCAGCGGCAATGTGCTGGCGGCGTCGCGCATGGACCGGGCCACGCCCGCGCGCATCGTTCAGGCCGCCATGCTGACCTCGCTGGCGGCCATGGTGCTGTGGCCGCTGGCGACACTGGGGCCGGTGGCGCTGGTGCTGATCTTCATGCTGTGGGGTGTCGGCGGCTTTGCCACCAACAGCGCGCAGCAGGCGCGGCTGGTAGCGCTGGCGCCGGAGCGCGCGGCGGTATCGATCTCGCTCAACTCGTCTTCCATCTACCTCGGCCAGGCCCTGGGCGCGATGGGCGGTGCGGCGATCTACGCCACCGCCGGCGCCGACTCCCTGCACTGGGGTGCGGCAGCGCTGATGCTGCTGGCGCTGGTGGTGTCGCAGCGGGCGCGGGTGCTGGGGCAGCGCTGGTGCCTGCGCGAGACGGCGCGGCAGCAGGCCTGAGCCAGCCGATTCACCAACCCGCTGGACAGAGCAGACAAAGCAGACAAAGCCGCCAGCCGTGCGGCGCCGCACACGCGGCAGCCGCTTGATACCTCTGTTTGGAAAATCCCGGCGCTAAGATAAAGGACACTGGATCAAGGAGACGGCATGAGCACATCCAACGGCATGCGCCTCATCGCCGTCAGCGTCGGCAAGGCGGTCCCGCTCTTCGTGGCGGCGGTGGGCACCGAGGCGGTGGTGATGTCCGGCATCCGCAAGCATCCGCTCAGCACCTTGCTCCACCCGCTGTCGGTGGCGGTCCGCGCGCTGGGGCTGGCGGGCGACGAACAGGCTGACCTGAGCGTGCACGGTGGCCTGGACAAGGCGGTCTACGCCTACCCGGCCGAACACTATGCCTGGTGGAACGCGCGCCGCCGGGAAGCACGGCTGCCCGAGGCCGAGAAGCCGCTCGTGCCTGGCGCCATGGGCGAAAACCTGACCCTGGAGGGCGTGCTCGAGACCGATCTGTGGGTGGGAGATCTGCTGCGCATTGGCGACGTCGTGCTCCGGGTGGAGTCGCCGCGCCAGCCTTGCTACAAGTTCAACGCCGTGATGGGCTACCGCCATGCGATCAAGCATATGGTGCAAAGCGGCTATTCCGGCATTTACCTGAGCGTGGCCACCCCCGGCGATCTCCAGGCCGGCGCCGCGGTGGTCATCGAGCCGGGACCGCGCGATGTGTCGATAGAAAGCATCAACACCCGCCAACGCAATGGCCGCCAGACCCCGCTTTTCTGATAATGTTTGGCTCGCGATACAAGCAGGCTCCTTCCGCGCTGTAATAGTTTGTAATGGCGTGGATTGCGCGGGCACTGGCCTTCAACGCCCCTGATCCTGTACTACTAGCGGTTTTCCGCAGCGCGGCACCGGTTTCCCAGAAGGCCGGGCCACCGGGGAGCGGGCGCATTTTGCGCGCACTGTCAGAGAGTCCTCACATGAAAACGAACGGGATCGACCAGGCCAAGGGCTTCGTCGACGCTAAGTGGAGTTCTTCCACGGGTACTGGCAAGGGCGTGTCGCCCTGGTTGCTCGGCGCGGTCTTGATCGCGCTGGCTGCTGGCGGATGGTTCGGCTGGCGTACCTGGACGGCGCCCAAGCCGGCGGCCAAGGCGCCGCCCGTGGTGGTGGTGACCACCGCCGTGGTGCGGCAGGGCGACGTGCCGCTGCGGGTGACGGCCAACGGCACGGTGAGCGCGCTCGCCACGGTGGAGATCCGCCCGCAAGTGTCCAGCACCGTGCGCACCGTGCATATCAAGGAGGGCCAGACCGTCAAGCCGGGCGACTTGCTCTTCACGCTCGACACCCGCATGGACGAGGCCAACCTCGCCAAGGCCCAGGCCCAGCTGATGCGCGACCAGGCCGATCTCTCCGATGCCCGCCGCACGCTGGTGCGCAGCAATGAGTTGCTGCAGCGCAACTTCATCTCCAAGAGCGCGGTGGATACGGCCCAGGCCAAGGTCGACGGCTTCGAGGCCACCCTCCGCGCCGACCAGGCCGCCATCGAGGCCAGCCGCGTGGCGGTCAGCTATGGTGCCATCCGCGCCACCATCGGCGGGCGCACCGGCGTGATCAACATGTTCCCCGGCTCGCTGGTGATGCCCAACAGCGCCCTGCCGATGGTCACCATCGCCCAGGTGCAGCCGATTGCCGTCACCTTCACCCTGCCCGAGCGCCAGCTCGCCGCGCTGCGCGAGGCCCTGCACGCCGGCCCTGTTGCCGTGACCGCGCTGCCCAACGACGGCAGCAAGACCCCCGTGACCGGCAAGATCAGCTTTGTGGATAACACGGTGGACCCGCAGTACGGCAGCATCCGCATCAAGGCGCAGTTCGACAATGACGAGCAGCGCCTGTGGCCGGGGACGTATGCCAACGTGGACGCCGTGGTGCAGACCTTGAAGAACGCGCTGTCGGTGCCGCCGCAGGCGGTGGTGACGGGGCCGGAAGGCCGCTTTGTCTACGCGGTGCAGGCGGACAACCGCGTCAAGCCGATGCCGGTGAAGGTGCAGGTCTCCACCGCCAGCGCCGCCGTGATCGAGGGCGTGCCGCCCGGCACGCGCGTGGTGGTGGAAGGCGCGCAGAACCTGCGCGCCGGCAGCATGGTGCGGGAAGCGACGCCCGCGGCCAAGGCCGGCGCGGCAAGTGCTGCCGCCGCCGATGCGAACGCCAATGCCAAGCATTGAGCCCAGGGCACTGACACCATGACCCTGTCCGAGCTTTGTATCCGCCGCCCGGTGATGACAATCCTGCTATGCCTGGCAGTGATCGTCACCGGCATTGCGCTCTACCCCACCATCCCGATCGCGGCGTTGCCGTCGTTCAACTCGCCGGTGATCCAGGTCACGGCCACCTTGCCCGGGGCCAGCCCCGAGACCATGGCAGCCTCGGTGGCGACCCAGCTGGAAAAGCAGTTCGCCACCATTCCCGGCGTGTCGGTGATCAGCTCGTCGAACACGCTCGGCAACTCCAGCATCACCATCGAGTTCAACAACGACCGCGACATCGACGCCGCGGCCGTGGATGTGCAGGCGGCGCTGTTCCGCGCGCAGCGCGCGCTGCCGATCGAAATGACGGTGCCGCCGTCGTACCGCAAGGTCAACCCGGCCGATGCGCCGGTGCTGCTGCTGGCGATCAACTCGCCGGCCATGAGCCTGGCCGAGCTCAACGCCTTCGGCGACAACCTGATCTCGCCCAGCCTGGCCACCTTGCCGGGCGTGGCGCAGGTGCAGGTGTTCGGGCAAAAGCGTTTCGCCGTGCGCGTGCGCGCGCACCCGGACGCGCTTGCCGCGCGCGGCCTCACGCTGGATGAACTGGCCACGGCGCTGAACCGCGCCAACGCCAATACACCGGTCGGCACGCTGGATGGCGCGCGCCAGACGCTCACCATCCAGGCCAACCGCCAGCTTGCCAGCGCCGACGCGTTCCGCAACATCATCGTGGCCAGCCAGCCCAGCGGCGCGCTGGTGCGGCTGTCTGACGTGGCCGATGTGGAAGACAGCGTCGAGACCATCAAGACCGGCAGCTGGCTCAACAACGAGCGCTCGATCGTGCTGGCCGTGCTGCGCCAGCCGGATGCCAATACGGTGGCGGTGGTGGACGCCATCAAGAACGCGCTGCCGCGCCTGATCCAGCAGATGCCGGATTCGGTCAACGTGGCGGTGGTCAACGACCGCTCGCAGTCGATCCGCGAATCCATCCACGACGTGCAGTTCACGCTGGCCCTGACCGTCGGGCTGGTGGTGATGGTGATTTTCCTGTTCCTGCGCCGTGCCGCCGCCACGCTGATTCCCACCGTGTCGCTGCCCATCTCGCTGATCGGCACGGTGGCGCTGATGAAGGCCTTCGGCTACAGCCTGGACAATGTTTCGCTGCTGGCCATCACACTCGCGGTGGGTCTGGTGGTGGACGACGCCATCGTGATGCTGGAAAACATCGTGCGCCATATCGAGGAGGGCGTGCCGCCGCTCAAGGCCGCGCTGGTCGGCTCGCGCGAGATGGGTTTCACCATCCTCTCGATCTCGATCTCGCTGGTGGCGGTGTTCATCCCCATCTTCTTCATGCCGGGCGTGATCGGCTTGCTGTTCCACGAGTTCGCGGCGGTGGTGTCGCTGGCCATTCTGGTATCGGCGCTGGTGTCGCTCACGCTGATCCCGATGCTGTGCGCGCGCTTCCTGTCGGCCGAGAACGTGCCGATCGATGAGTCGCAACATGCCTATGGCGACCACGCGGATGCCAGCCACGCGCCGGCCATCGTACAGAAGCAGACCATCGGGCTGCGCTCCACCCAGTGGTTCGAGAACCTGTTCGAATTCACGCTCCACCGCTATGCGCGCGGGCTTGACTGGTGCCTGGCGCACCGCAAGTCGGTGCTGGCGGTGGCCGGCCTGACCTTCGTGCTGACCGCGGTGCTGTTCGTGATGATTCCCAAGGGCTTCTTCCCGGAAGAAGACATCGGGCAGATCCAGGTCAATGCCGAAGGCCCGCAGGATATTTCCTTCGACGCCATGGCCGAGCGCCTGCGCGATGCGGCCGAGCGCATGCGCAAGAACCCGGCGGTGCGCAGCATCGTGATCTCGATCGGTGGCGGGCCCTCCCCCGCCATCAACACGGGCCGCATGTTCATCGAGCTCAAGCCGCTGGGTGAGCGCCCCAAGATGGCCAAGGTGGTGGAGTCTCTGCGCAAGGACGTGTCGGGCATCGCCGGCCTGGCGGTCTACTTCTCGCCGGTGCAGAACCTGCGCCTGGGCGGGCGCCAGAGCAAGAGCCGCTACCAGTACACGCTGCAAAGCGTGAAGGCCGGCCAGCTGCAGGAGTACTCCGACAAGCTGATGGGCAAGATGCGCGCCGATCCGCTGTTCCGCGATGTCACCAGCGATTCGCAGCAGTCGGGCCTGGAAGCGCAGCTGTCAATTGACCGCGACAAGGCCAATGCGCTGGGCGTGCAGATCCAGGACGTGCGCCAGGCGCTGTATTCCGCCTTTGGCGAGCGCCAGGTGTCGACCATCTACACGCCGATCGACAACTACTACGTGATCCTGCAGGCGGCCGATATCGACCGTGCCGACGAGACCGCGTTTTCCAAGATCTACGTGCGCAGCAAGACCGGGCAGATGGTGCCGATCTCCGCCTTCGCTACTACCGAGCGCCGGGTCGGGCCGATTGCCGTGAACCACCAAGGCCAACTGCCCTCGGTGACGGTGTCGTTCAACCTCGCGCCGGGCGCGGCGCTGGGCGCGGCCTCCGCCAAGATCGATGCCTACAAGCAAGAGATCGCCATGCCGGGTTCGATCTTCACGAGCTGGGGCGGCGACGCGGCGGTGTTCCAGTCGTCCCAGGCTACGCAGGTGCTGCTGCTGGTGGCGGCGCTCGCGGTGATCTACACGCTGCTGGGCGTGCTGTACGAGAGCTACATCCATCCGCTGACCATCCTGGCCGGCCTGCCGTCGGCAGCCGTTGGCGCGTTGCTGACGCTCTTCCTCTTCGACGTGGAGCTGTCGCTGATCGCCACCATCGGCGTGCTGATGCTGATCGGGATCGTCAAGAAAAACGCCATCATGATGATCGACTTCGCGCTGGCGGCGCAGCGCGAGCAGGGCATGGCCCCGGCGCGCGCGATCCGGCAGGCCTGCCTGCTGCGCTTCCGCCCGATCATGATGACGACCTTCGCCGCCGTGATGGGCGCGCTGCCGCTGGCGCTCGGCCTGGGCGCGGGCGCCGAGCTGCGCCAGCCGCTGGGCCTGGCGGTGGTGGGCGGCCTGCTGTTCTCGCAGGTGATCACGCTGTTCATCACGCCGGTGATCTATCTGGCGCTCGATCGGTTCTCGGGCACCGGCCCGCTGCAGATCGACGAACAAGGCAATCGCCTGCCGGCCCTGGTGGGCGGGGAGGCTGCGCACTGAGCGTGCTGCCGTAGCCAATCGCGACGCCTCGGGGGCGGTGCCGGATCGGTCGGCACCGCCCTTTTTGTTTCGGCATCGTTGCGGCTTCGTTGCAGCATTGCCACTCATCGCGGCGCTTCGTACGCAGGGGCATGGATTGTGGTGATCCATGCTTTACAAATGGTTACTTATTGATAATAATTCGCATTCTCAATAATGCGTGACCGGGTTCGCCGAGCCACGCCTGACCACGCGAGCCAGCCACAGTTTTCGCACTAGCCAGCCAGCGTTTCGCTTTCTTTGGGGAAATTCCATGAAACGCCGCTGTCTGGCGCGCTTGCGCGCCTCTGCCTCTATCCGAGTCACGCCCATCGCCGCCGTCTGCGCTGCCCTTGGCGGTCCCGTCCTGGCTGCCGATCCGGCCGCCGATCCGGCCCGCCACTTAAGCGAGGTGGTGGTCACCGCCACTCGCACCGAGGAGCGCGCCGACGCCGTTGCCTCCACCATCACCGCCATCGATGCCAGCCGGATCGAACGCGCCCAGCCCGTTGACGAGGCTGCCCTGTTCGCCGATGAGCCCGATATCGACGTGCCCCGCGACCGTCGCCGCTTTGGCGCCGGCAGCATCAATATCCGCGGCATCGAAGACAACCGTGTGCTGCTGATGGTCGACGGCGTGCGCCTGCCCGACTACTACAACGGCGGCGGCCCCTCCAACCTGTCCAGCGCCACGCGCGACGCGCCCGAGTTCTCTTTCCTCAAGCGGGTCGAGGTGCTGCGCGGGCCGGCTTCCAGCCTGTACGGCTCGGACGCCATCGGCGGCGTGGTGTCGTACGTGACCAAGGATCCCGAGGACATCATGCGCGGGCGCGCGGTGGGTGGCGAAGCCGGCCTGTCGTGGAACGGCATCGACCGCAGCTTCGGCCAGACCGCGGGCGTGGCCGGCGGCAACGAGACCATCAAGGGCTTGTTCATGTACGCGCACCGCAAGGGGCACGAAGTGCAGAGCATGGGGGGCAACGACACCACGTCGACCGGCCGCACCAAGGCCAATCCGCAGAACAGCGAGACCAACGCTTGGCTCGGCAAGATCGTGCTCGACCCGGCCGCGGGCCATCGCTTCAAGCTGACTTACGAGCATCGCGACAACGACACCTTCACCGATATCCGCCGGCTGTCCACCGCGCTGCCGCGCGTGACCTCCGCCAACGGCACCGAGGACCTGTCGCGCAACCGCGTCAGCCTGGACTACGAATGGAAGCCGGCCAGCCGCGTCATCGATCGCCTGAGCGCGGCGGTGTTCTACCAGGAGAGCGAGTCCAACACCGTGACCAACCAGGTGCGCAGCCGCACCAGTTCGGGTTGCTCGGGCTCCACCGCGGGCACCAGCCTGTGCGACGTCAACCTGCTGTTCGGTTTTCGCCAGCAGCAGACCGGCTTCAACGTGCAGGCCGACAAGTCGTTCAATACCGGTGTTGTTGGCCACCGGCTGATCACCGGCGTGGACTTCCTGCGTACCCAGACCAGCGAGATGCGCGACGGCACCACCTACAACCGCACCACCGGCGTGGTGTCCAAATCGCTGGCCGGCGACAACTTCCCGATCCACGATTTCCCCAAAGGCGAAACGCGCCAGACCGGCATCTTCGTGCAGGATGAACTGCAGTTCGCCGGCGGCCGCTTCACGCTCACGCCGGGGCTGCGCTTTGACCACTACTCGCTCGGCCCGGATGACGACAAGCTCTACAACAGCGTGGCTTCCAAGCCCGCCATCAGCAAGAGCGATTCGGCACTGTCGCCCAAGCTCTCCGCGCTGTGGCAAGCCACCGACCGCATCAACCTGTGGGCCCAGTACGTATTCGGATACCGCGCGCCCAACTACCAGGAGATCAACGGCAGCTTCCGCAACACCATCCAGGGCTACGGCGCCGCGCCCAATGGCGACCTGAACCCGGAGAAGAGCCGCTCGTTCGAAATCGGCGCGCGCTATACGGATGAGCGCGTGCAGACCAGCGTCGCGGTGTTCGACAACCGCTACAAGGACTTCATCGAGCAAGTCGCGCTGCGCTGCCCATCGGACCCCGCTTGTCTTGCCGGCCTGCGCGCGACGTACCAGTACCGCAACCAGAGCAGCGTGCGCATCTACGGCGCCGAGTGGCGCGGCAGCTACCGCTTCCTGCCGCAATGGCGCGTGGACAGCGCGGTGGCCTACGCGCACGGCAATAACGAGCAGACCGGCCAGCCCCTCAACAGCGTCTCGCCGCTGCGCGCCAGCGCCGCGCTGACGTGGGAGCGCGGCAGCAGCAGCCAGGGCCAGGGCGCCAGCCTGCGCTGGCGCGGCGCGCGCACCGTGACGCGCACCGACGACACCTCGTTCGCCTACTTCAAGCCGGGCGGCTATGGCGTGGCCGACATCCAGGGCTGGTGGCGCTTTAACCGCTACGCCAGCCTGGTGCTGTCGGTGAACAACGTGTTCGACAAAAAGTACTGGTTGTGGGGCGATGTGCGCCAAGGCAGCGTGGCCGCCAGCGAGCCGGGCCTGGACTTCTATACGCAGCCAGGACGTACCTTTGCCGCCAGCGTGAAGCTGTCGTTCTGACCGGAGGCGAATCGACCCGACATGTCCCCACTAGATAAAACCAAGATGCGGTTTCTCCGCGCGCTGTGCCTGCTGTGGATAACCTGGCTGGTGCTCGGCATGCAGCCAGCGTCGGCAGCGCCGCGCATCGCGGTGCTGACCACCTCGCCCGTGCCCGCCGGCAAATTCGAGCCACTGCAGGCCATGGCGCGCGCGCACGGCATGACGCTGGACGCGCGCTACCTGGAGCGCATGAGCGCGCAGGATATCGCGCCGTTTATCGACGGCGCCGGCCTGCTGATCCTGGACGCGCCGCGCGACCATATCGTCACCGAGATGCTGGCCAAGCTCGGGCCGCTGTGGACCAATGCGCGCGTGCCGCGCCTGCTGATTGCCACTGACCGCTTCGATGCGCACGGCGTGGATAGCGCGTTGGGCGCGAAGCTGCAGGCGTACTACGTCAACGGCGGCCGCGCCAACTTCGACGCGATGATGCGCACGCTGGCCGTGCAGCAATTCAAGCTGCATGCGGACAACGCCATTCCCGTGCCGGTCGTCTTCCCCAAGGCCGCTTACTACCATCCGCGGCTCGCCAGCGTGGTCACCGCATCGCCAGACGACGCGCTCAAGGTGTCCGGCCATGCGGGCGAGCCGGTGATCGGCGTCGCCATCCACCAGGCCTACGTGTCGGGTCTGGACAGCGCCTTCGTCGACGACCTGATCACGCGCATCGAAGCGCGCGGCGCGCGTGCGCTGGTGTTCTACAGCGGCGTAATGGATGCGGGCGGCGTGCTGCACATGGCCGCGCCCGGCGGCAAGCGCATCGTCGACGTGCTCATCAACGGCCAGATCATGCTCAACGCGGCAGGCCGCAAGGCGGAGTTCGAAACGCTTGGCATCCCGGTGCTGCAGGTCATGCCTTATCGCAAGGGCGACGCGCAGGACTGGGAGCGCGACCCGCACGGCATCAGCCTTACCGACACGCCCTTCTACCTCGTGCAGCCCGAGCTGGCCGGGGTGAGCGATCCCATGCTGGCCGCCGCCACCTCGCACAAGGACGGCAGTATCGTCAGCCTGCCGGCGCAGCTCGATGCCGTGGCGGACAAGGCGCTGGCGCTCACGCGCCTGCAGCGCACGCCCAACGCCGACAAGCGCGTGGCGATCCTGTTCTACAACTATCCGGCGGGAGAGAAGAATCTGTCGGCATCGTTCCTCAACCTGCCGCGCAGCCTGTCGTCCACGCTGGCCGCAATGCATGCGGCCGGCTACCGTACCGACGCTGCGGATGCGCTCACGTTGCAGCGCGATCTGGGCGCATTGCTCGCACCCTTCTATCGCGATGGACAGCTCGCCGCCCTGCTCGACGCGGATCGCGCAGTGTGGATGCCGATGGCGCAATACCGCCGCTGGTACGAGGCGCAACCTGCTGCGTTTCGCGCCGAGGTCAGCGCGCGCTGGGGCGAACCCGAAGCCTCGTCGATGGCGATCAGGCGCAACGGCGTGGCCGGCTTCGCCATCCCGCGCCTGCAGCTTGGCAACGTGGCGCTGATGCCGGTGCCGCCACGCGGCGAGCGCGACGAAGCCGCCGAGAAAGCGCTCTATCACTCCACCAAGACGCCGCTTAGCCATTTCTACATGGCGGCCTACCTGTGGGCGCGCGAAGGGCGCGAGGCGCTGGTGCACTACGGCACCCACGGCACGCAGGAATGGACGCCGGGCAAGGAGCGCGGCCTGTCCGTGACCGACCAGCCCTACCTGGTGCTCGGCAGCGTGCCGGTGATCTATCCCTACATCGTCGATGACGTGGGCGAGGCACTGCAGGCCAAGCGCCGTGGCCGCGCCACCATCGTCAGCCACCAGACGCCACCGTTCAAGCCGGCGGGCCTGCACACCGATCTGTCGGCGCTGCACGACCAGTTGCATAACTACCTGCAACAGGACGACGGCGCAGTGAAGGACACGCTGCGCGAGGACATCCTCAAGCGCAGTGCGCGCATGCACCTGCTCGACGACATGGGCTGGCCGCAAGCCCGCGCGAGCGCGCAGTTTGCCGAATACCTCGATGCGCTGCACATGCATCTGCACGAGCTCGCCGGTGCATTGCAGCCCTACGGCCTGCATACGTTCGGCCAGTCGCAGGATCCCGAGCTGCGGTTGTACACGGTGATGGCCATGCTCGGGCAACCGTGGCTCAAGCGCGTGTTTCCCGACGAGCCGGAAGAACTGTTCGCGCTTGACTACAAACAGCTCACGCAATCGGCGCCGTACGCCATGCTGCGCAAGTACGTGATCGACGGTGCGTCGCTGACCAACCTTGCCGACGCCAAACAGCGCGAAGAACAGCGCGAAGACATGCAGCGTGCCCGCACGCTGTACGCCAGCCTGGACGCCGCGCCGGAGAGCGAATCCGTCCTCACCGCGCTGGCCGGGGGCTACGTGCTGGCCGGCACCGGCGGCGACCCGGTGCGCAATCCCGACGCACTGCCGACCGGGCGCAACCTGTATGGGTTCGATCCCTCGAAGGTACCGAGCCGCGAAGCGTGGCAGGCCGGCCAGGCCGCGGCCCAGAGCATGATTGCCGACTGGCGCAAGCGCCACGGAAAGTGGCCCACCAAGCTGGCCTTCTCGCTGTGGAGCGTGGAGACCATGCGCCATCAGGGCATGCTGGAGGCGCAAGCGATGGCCGCCATGGGCATTCGCCCGAAGTGGGACGGCGGCGGCCGCGTGGTTGGCGTGGAAGCGATTCCCGCCACCGAGCTCAAGCGGCCGCGCGTGGACGTGGTGCTGTCCGCTACCGGCCTCTATCGCGATCACTTTCCCAACCTGATCAAGTGGCTGGCCGAAGCGGTCAAGCTCGCCGCCGCGCAGCCCGAGCCCGACAACGCCGTCGCCGCCAGCACGCGCGCGGTCATCGCGCGGCTGGCGCAGCTCAAGGCCGCGGACATGACCCCGGAGCGCATCGAGTCGCTGGCGCTCACGCGAATCTTCGCCAGCGAGACCGGCAACTATGGCACGGGACTGAACGACGCTACGCTGGCCAGCGACAGCTTCGGCAGCGCAAAGGAAGCGGACGCCAAGCTGGCCAAGCTCTATCTCGCGCGCATGCAATACGGCTATGGGCCCGACGAGAAGACGTGGGGCGAGAAACTGCCACAACTGAATCTCTACGCGGAGAATCTCAAGGGCGTGGAGGGCGCGCTGCTGGCGCGCAGCTCCAACCTGTACGGCATGCTGACCACCGACGATCCTTTCCAGTATCTCGGTGGCATCGGCCTGGCCGTGCGCCACCTGACGGGCAAGGCGCCGGAGCTGCTGATCTCCAACCTGCGCGATGCCAGCAGCGCGCGTACGGAGACGGCGGCGTCTTTCCTTGCCACCGAGTTGCGCACGCGCTACTTCCATCCCGGCTGGATCGAAGGCATGAAGGCCGAAGGCTATAGCGGCGCGCTCAACGTGCTCGATACCGTGAACAATTTCTGGGGCTGGACCGCGGTCGCGCCGGAGATTGTGCGCGACGACCAGTGGACCGAGTTCGCCGAGGTCTACGTCAAGGACAAGCACAAGCTCGGCCTGGACGCCTGGTTCGAGGAGAATGCGCCACAGGCCCAGGCGCAGATAATCGAGCGCATGCTGGAAGCCGCGCGCAAGGGCTACTGGGGGGCCGATCCCGAGATGCTCAAGACGCTGGCCGACAGGTGGCAGGCGCTGTCGCAGCGGCACGATTTCCGCAGCGACAACCGCAGCTTCAATCGCTACGTGCAGCAGCAGGCCATGGCGCCCGGCGCCGCGGGCTATGGCACGCAGGCTCCCGCGGCACCGCCCGCCGGCGCGCCGAAGGCAGCTGCCCCGCAGGCGGCACCGCGTCCTGCCCAGCAGCAAGCACAAGCACAAGCGCAGGCGCAGCCCAAGCCGCAACCCGAGCCCAAGGCACAGCCGCAAACGGTGCCGGTACAAGGCATGCAACTGGTCGAGAAAAGGCCTCCCGCGGCGGCTCTCGTGCCCGTGCTGTCGTGGCTTGCCGGCGGCATCGCACTGGCCGGCGCCATGCTGGGCGGCGCCCTCAGCGCGCGCCGCCGCGCTGGCGCTGCGCCCTTCTTCCAAAAACAACCCGAAACCCACTGAGGCATCATGACTCCTACCCTGCTTGAAACCCTGATGTACGACGTCGGCCAGTTGTTCCTGTTTCCGACGCTGGCCCTGATCGGGCTGCTATTCCTGTACGCCTTCTGGGCGCTCGGCGAGTTCATCACGCAAGGCTGGCAACGCCGCCGTCACGGCATCGAGACGGGGCGCGGCTATGTGCTGGTGGCGTTCGCCCTGCGCCACCGTATCCAGGACCCGGACACGCTTGACGTGACCGCGCACCGCCTGCTGGAGTGGCCGCGCATTGCCACGCGCGTCGCGCCGATGCTGGGACTGGTGGCCACCATGATCCCGATGGGGCCCGCGCTCAAGGGCCTGTCGGGCGGCAACCTCGCCAACGTGGGCGAGAACCTCACCATCGCGTTTTCCGCGGTGATTCTCGCGCTGATCGCTGCCAGCATCACCTTCTGGGTGGTCAACGTGCGCCGCCGCTGGCTCGCCGAGGAGCTGGTGTGGCTGGGCAAGCATCAACCGCAGTGGGAGGTGGACGCATGAAGTTCCTGGAGGAGAGCGAGGCCGACGATCCCATCCTGTCGGTGGTCAACCTGATCGACGTGTTCCTGGTGGTGATCGCCGCGCTGCTGGTGGCCATCGCGCAGAACCCGATGAACCCGTTTACACACGCGGACGTCACCATCATCACCAATCCCGGCAAGCCCAACATGGAGATCGTCTCCAAGCAGGGCGAGAAGGTCGTGCGCTACCAGGCCAGCGGCCAGGTCGGCAGCGGAGACGGCACCAAGGCCGGCGTGGCGTACCGGTTGCAGGACGGCTCGATGGTGTATGTGCCGGAAGCCGCGGCCGCGCGGTAAAACTGCGCAATAATGAGCGCGAGCGAGCCATCGCAACCAGGATTACTTAGCCATGCAGATTCGTCACAGCGTTGCCAGCCTAGCCAGCTATGTCCCTACCCGCGCCGCCGCACTGGCGCTCGCGGCCGCCCTGTTCGCCGCGCTCGCCGGTTGCGCGGGCACGCCACCTGCCGCCGTGGCTGGTGATGTCGCGCATCAGTTCACCGGCAAGACCTACGTGCTGCTGGGCGAGGTCCACGACAACGCCGATGGGCAAAAGCGGCGCCTGCTAGCGTTGTCGGACGCACTGGCCGCCGGCTGGCGCCCGGCCATCGCGATGGAACAGTTCGACCGCGAGCGCCAGGCCGATATCGACCGCGCCCGCCGCGAGCGGCCCGGCGACGCGGCGTATGTCGTGGCGCAGGCGGGTGGCAAGAGCTGGCAGTGGGAGCTTTACACGCCGGTAGTGGCGCTGGCCTTGCGTTACGACCTGCCGCTGGTGGCGGCCAACCTGTCGCGCGCGGATGCGAGCAAGATCGTGCGCGGCGGGCTCGATGGCGTGTTCGATGCGACGCAGCGCAAGCGCCTCGGCCTCGCAGCACCGTTGCCCGCGGACGTGGTGACCGAGCAGACCGCGGTGCTCGACCGTGGCCACTGCGGCAATTTCCCCAAGGCCATGCTGCCCGGCATGCTGGACGCGCAGGCCGCGCGCGACGCGGTCATGGCGGCCTCCATGCGCGAATACGCCGACCGCGGCGCCGTGCTGATTGCCGGCAACGGCCATGTGCGGCGCGATGTGGGCGCGCCGCGCTGGCTCGCTGCCGAGCCGGGCGCGATCTATAGCGTGGGTTACCTGGAGCAGGCCAGCGGCCGCGAGATCGGTGCCTATGATCGCGTGGTGCTGGTGCCGGTGCACAAGCGGCCCGATCCGTGCGAGGGCGCCAAGCCGGCGGCGATGGCCGAGCCGGCCTGAATCCGGCGGCGCGCCTAGCCGAACAGCTCCTCGGCCACGGTGGGATGCAGCTGCACCGTGGTCTGCAGGTGCGACAGCTTCACCCCGAGCCGCACCGCCACGGCAAACGCCTGCATGATCTCGGGGGCGGCGTTGTCCATCATATGCGCGCCCAGCACGCGCCCGCTGCGCGCATTCACCACCAGCTTGAGCATCGAGGCCTGCTCGCTGCCGGCAAAGCGATTCTCCAGCGAGACGAAGCGGCGCACCACGGTGTGGATGCGCTCCGGTTTGCCGGCTTCCTCGATGGCCGCATGCTCCGTCAGTCCCACGCTGCCGATGGCCGGCTCGCAGAATACCGCCGTTGGCACCAAGTCGAAATCCGCGCGGTCGCCGCGGCGGCCAAACAGGCGGTCGGCCAGCCAGCGGCCCTGAGCGCCGGCCACCGGCGTGAGGTGCAGGCCGTCGATGACATCGCCAATGGCATGGATCGAGCGCACCTTGGTGCGCAACGAGCGGTCCACCTGGATGCCGCCCTTCTGCGTTTTCGCGATGCCCAGCGCCTCCAGGCCTAGCCCATCCCAATGCGGGTCACGCCCGATAGCCGCCAGCGCCGCCTGCGCGCGCACGGTCTGGATGCGGTCATTGCCATGCTGCCGGTAGCACACATCAATGGCCCCGTTGGCCTGGTTCAGCAGCGTCACCTCGGCATTGAAATGCAGGCGCACGCCCTTGGCGGTGAGCGCCTCGGCCAGCGCTTCGGCCACTTCGCGGTCAAAGCGTGCCAGCAGGCGTTCCTCGCGCACCAGCATCTCCACCTTGACGCCATAGCGCGACAGGATCGAGGCTTGCTCCACCGCCACGTAGCCGCTGCCGATCACCACCAGCGAGGCTGGCAGGCTTTGCCAGGTGAAGATGTCGTCCGAGGTGCAGGCCAGCTCGCCACCCGGCACCGGCAACGCGCGCGGCCGTGCGCCGGTGGCAATCAGGATGCGTTTGGCGCGGATGGTCTCGGCGCCCACCTGTACCTGGTCGGCGGCGCTTACCGTGGCGTCGCCGCGCAGCAGTTCCACGCCGGCTTGCTGCAGCCGGTGCGTGTAGGCCACGTGCAGCCGCGCCATCTCGGCGTTGACGCGCACAATGGCATCGCTCCAGTCTTCCTTGCCGCCGGTGTGCGAAAGGCAGCCTGACAGTACCGCCGCGAGGCTGGCACCATACGAGAGCATTTTCTTGGGCACGCAGCCCCGGTTGATGCAGGTGCCGCCGATCGCGTCGCGCTCCACCAGCACCACGCGCGCGCCCAGCGTGGCCGCGCGCCGCGCAGCCGCCACGCCGCCCGAGCCGGCACCGATCACCACGAAATCCGCTTCGCGCTGCGCGCCGGGCTTGCGCTTGCCACGACGGGGGACATGCTCGACAGCCTGCTCGGTGCTGGCCCTGCGGGCGCTCTGACGCTCGGTCGTGGATCTTGCCTGGCGTTTTGTCATCAATGCCTCCTGTGGCGGCGCGAAGGCCGCATTGCACGTCGTGATGACGGAGCCGCGAGCACGGCCGGCGCGCGGGAGCGCTACCCGGCGGTGCCGAGCTCCGTCTTCATGACAGACGGCCAGTCACGCAAAAAGGTTTCCCCGTCGCGCCGGCCGAGTTCGTAGGCACCGATCATCGCGCCGGGCTGGGTGTAGTCCCAGCTCGAGATCGGAACCCGTTGCGAAGGTTGCAGGTAGAGCCGGCGCTGCGCGCCGTGTTGCAGGACAAAGCGGCGCGGGCGCGGATAGAGCCGCGTCACCAGCACCAGCACGTTGCCGGGCGTTGCGTCGAGCGCGTCGACCGGCACATTGTCGACCATGCCGCCATCCAGCACGGGCCGGCCGTCGCGCCGCAGCACCGGCGTGAAGGGCGGGGTCGAGGACGATTGCAGCAGCAGGTCCGCCAGCTGCTCGGGCGAGCCGCAGTCCTGCGCGCGCACGAACTCGGGATGAAACCCCAGCTTGCGGCCCAGGCGCGGGTGCAAGGTCTTGAGCCAGTGTTTCTCGATGTTGTAGGCGACCAGCCCGGCCATCACCGCTAGCCGCGGGCCGCTCCAGCGCGGGATGTGGGCCACGCCGATGCGGATCTCCGGCGCCGTCTGCAGGTTTGCCAGGCGGCCCTCGCCGAAGATGTTCAGCAATGCGGTGCGGTAGATGCCGTAATGCGGAAACACGCGTTGCTTGCTCAGCAGGTTGCCCCAGTACGCATTGCGCCGGTTGCCGGCAAGCACCTGGCCGTAGTACGCCATCACCTGGCGGGAGTCGTGCGTATAGATCATGCACGCCGTGGCGGCCCCGGCCGAGATCCCCGTGATCACGCGCGGGCGCAGCCCCAGCTCGGGCGCCACCGTATCCCACCAGCCCGCCTGCCACCAGCAGCGGTTGCCGCCGCCGGCAAACACCACCTGATCGAACGGCGAGGCGGCGGCGGGCTGGATGGGGGCAGGCGTCAGGCTGCGGGGCTCATGCATGGAGATGGCTTGGGAGATTGCGTGCAATTTGGCGTGCGACTTGGCGTGCAATTGGGTGATGCGCCGCTCACAGCAGCGCGTAAGTGGTAGTGGCCTGCACGGCCAGCTTGCCATCGGTGCCGGTCAGCTCGATTTCGCCGAACACCACGGTCTTGCCCAGACGCAGCACATTAGCGCGCACCAGCACATCGCCCTCGATCACCGGGCGCATGAAGTTGGTGGTGAGCGTGACGGTGGTCATCGGCCTGAAGGCGCCGAGCGCATTGGCGACGGCCACGATCATGGCGGTATCGGCCGCGGACATCAGCACCTGGCCGCACACCACGCCACCCGCATGGCGAAATGATTCGTCAAAAGGCAGGCGCAGCGTTACGCCCTGCGCATCAACGTGCTCGGCACGCAGCCCGAGCTGGCGCACCCATGGCGCCAGTACCCGCTGCAGGGTGTGGTCGATATCGGCAAGCGTGAAGCCGGATTCCGGCGTTGGTTCTAGCGTTGGCTCTGGCATGGCACGCCCGTTTGTCTGGGATGGGGCCGGGCCAGGTTGCTATTCCGTCTCCTGCGGCGCGGCACGATGTTTGAGCCAATGATACAGGGGGCCGGTGCACAGCACCACGAAGGCCATCCGGATCACGTGGAAGGCGGTGACCAGGGGCACGCCAAGCTCCAGCACCTTGGCCGTGATGCACATCTCGGCGATGCCGCCGGGCGTGGTGCCGAGGATGGCGGTGGCGGGATGCACGCCGGACAGTGCCGACAGGCCCCAGCCGAACAGCGCGGAGAGCACCAGCGCCGCCAGCGTGTACACCGCCACGCCGCCGAGAAAGCGTGGTGCGGTATGGAGGAAGTCGCGCGAGAAACGCGCGCCCAGCGACACGCCGATCATCAACTGGCCGGCGCGGCTCATCCACGTGGGGATGGCGGACAGCTCGAAGCCCGAGGCGGTCAGCATGGCGGCCGCCAGCAGCGTGCCGATCACGAAGGGATTGGGCAGGTTGAAGTGCTTGAGCACCAGCGCCACGCTGACCGTGATCGCGATCAGCACGGGCAGCCACAGGTAGTCCACCGTGCGTGGCCCGGGCACGTATGGGTCAAGGCCGTGGATGCCGCCGTACTGGAACAGCGCGGGCACGGCCACCACCACCATCAGCACGCGCAGCGAATGCGCGGCCGCCACCTGGTCGATGCGCGCGCCGTTGCGCTCGGCCAGGTTGGCCATCTCCGACGCGCCGCCGATGGCGGTGGAGAAGTACGCTGTCTTGAACGCCACGCCGGTGGTCTTGCGCAGCAGCCAGGCGCCGCCGCAGCCGAGCAGCAGCGCAAACAGCGATCCTGCGACGATATACGGCAGGAACTCGATCAGCCGCGCCACCACGTCGGACGTGAAGTAAAGGCCGAGCGAGGTGCCAATGGCCCACTGCCCGGCATTGCGCGCCTGCGTGGGCGCGCGCAGGTCGGCGCCGCGCATGCGCGCGATGGCGACCGCCAGCAGCGGGCCGATCATCCATGGCAGCGGCGTGTGCAGCAGCGTGCAAACGAGCGCGGCGGCCAGGCCGAGCAGCAGCGTCAAGAGGACCGGACGCCAGCGGTGAAGGAGAGAGGGCATGTTGCGGCGGCCTGGCGCGCGGGGCGCCGGCGCGATGTTCTTGTGGTGGAGCGCAATGTAGAGATAGCGGCGCCGATGCCATGGCGCGACAAATGAAAAGGCCCGGCACCCTGGAGTGCCGGGCCTTGCCCGCATTTTGCGCTAATCAACCTGTGGCGTCAGCCACTTTGCCACGCGCCGAGCGCCGGGCCAGCCAGCCCAGGATGCGCGGGATCAGCACCACCGCCACCGTCATGGCCAGGATGGTGGCCGAGATCGGCTGGGTCACGAAGATCGACCAGTCGCCCTGGCTGATCGACAGCGCATTGCGCAGCTGCTTCTCGGCGATGGGCCCGAGGATCATGCCCACGATCACCGGTGCGGTGGGGAAGTCGAAGCGGCGCATGGCCATGCCCAGCACGCCGATGATGAACAGCAGCAGCAGGTCGAACCACGACTGGCGGATGCCGTAGGCGCCCAGGCCCGCGAAGATCAGGATGCCGCCGTACAGCAGCGGCGTGGGGATGCGCAGCATGCGCACCCACAGGCCGATCGCCGGCAGGTTCAGCACCAGCAGCATCACGTTGCCGATGTACAGCGAAGCCAGCAGGCCCCACACCAGGTCGCCCGAGGTCTGGAACAGCATCGGGCCCGGCTGCAGGTTGTAGTTCTGGAACGCCGCCAGCAGGATCGCGGTGGTGTTCGAGGTGGGGATGCCCAGCGTCAGCAGCGGGGCCAGCGTGGCCGTCACGGCGGCGTTGTTGGCGGCCTCGGGGCCAGCCACGCCTTCGATCGCGCCCACCGTGCCGAACTCATCCTTGTGCTTGGACAGCTTCTTCTCGGTAGCGTAAGACAGGAAGGTCGGGATCTCCGCGCCGCCGGCCGGGATCAGGCCGAAGGGAAAGCCGATGATGGTGCCGCGGATCCACGCCGGCACCGAGCGCTTCCAGTCCGACTTGGTCATCATGACCGAGCTGAGCTTGTTGAAGCCGCCCGCGGGCTGCGGGAAGAAGGCATTGAACAGCGCCTCGCCCACGGCGAACAGGCCGACCGCGACCACCACGATGTCGATGCCGTCGTACAGTTCCTGCACATTCATCGAGTAGCGCGTCTGGCCCGACAGCGAGTCCATGCCGATCAAGCCGATGCCCAGGCCCAGGAACAAGCTGGTCATGCCGCGCAGCAAGGACGAGCCCAGCACCGCCGACACCGTGGTGAAGGCCAGCAGCATGATCATGAAGTACTCGCCGGGCCCGAACTGCAGCGCCACGTCGGCCGCGACCGGCGCGAACATCGACAACAGCACGGTGGCGATGGTGCCGGCGGCAAACGAGCCGATGGCCGCGGTGGCCAGCGCCGGGCCGGCGCGGCCGCTCTTGGCCATCAGGTTGCCTTCCATCGCCGTGACCATGGTCGACGACTCGCCCGGCGTGTTCATCAGGATGGAGGTGGTGGAGCCGCCGTACATGGCGCCGTAGTAGATGCCGGCGAACATGATCAGCGCGGCGGTGGGTTCCACCTTGGCGGTCAGCGGCAGCAGCATCGCTACCGTGAGCGCGGGGCCGATGCCCGGCAGCACGCCGATGGCGGTGCCCAGGAAGCAGCCCACCAGGGCCCACATCAGGTTGATTGGCGTGATGGCGATGGCAAAGCCATGCATCAGCAGGTTAAGCGTATCCATGGATCATCAGCTCCGTTCAGAACCCGGCGACGGGCAGCAACGGCAAATTGATGCCGAGCAGAAATTCAAACAGTGCCCACATCGGCAACGTAATGCACAGGCCGATCAGGGCATCGCGCACAAAGCGCTTGCTGCCGTAGCCACGTGCCACGCAGACCATCAGCAGGGTTGACGCCAGCACAAAGCCCAGCGTGCCGATCAGCGCCATATTGGCCACCAGGCCGGCAGCCACCCACAGGAAGCCGCGGAAATTGTGCGGGGCGTCGGGCAGTTCGGCGTCTTCTTCCGGCATATTGCGAAAGCCGCCGCGAATGCCCTGCCAGGTCAGCGCCGCGCCGCATGCGGCCAGGCCGATGGCAACCAGCGTGGGCATGAAGCGCGGCGACAGGCCGGCATAGCCCTCGTCGCCGGAAATGCCCGACAGGCCGACGAAGTAGAAGGCGGAGATCAGCAATACGGCAATGCCGATCGCCAGGTGTGAGGGTTTCATGATTGGAAGTGGCTCCTTCAAGCGGTGCCTGCGGCCATGTTGTCCGGCCCTTGGCGTCCCGCGGTTTGTCGTCCCCGCTTAAGGCGGGGGCCCGGCGATGTGTAGTTTGGTTTTTGGGTATCGCAGGTGGACACCGGACCCCCGCCTGCCGCATGCGCACCGAGCGTTACGGTGCGCCGCAGGCAGGGCCGACAGGTAAAACGCTGAAACGATAATGCGGTGAAACGCTCAGGCAGCGTGGCTTACTTCGCTACGCCCAGCTCGCGCAGCGAACCGCCCAGGCGGGCCGACTCGCTGTCCACGAACTTGCCGAACTCGTCGCCGGTCAGCAGGAACGGAGTCCAGTCATTCTTGGCCAGCGTTTCCTTCCACAGGGGGGTCTCGGTCGCCTTGACCACCGCATCCACCAGCGCCTTGCGTTGCTCGGCGGTGATGCCCGGCGCGCCGTACACGCCGCGCCAGTTGTAGATCTCCACGTTGATGCCCTGCTCCTTGAGCGTGGGGATATCGGCGGTGCGGTCCTTGGAGGTCACGGCCAGCGCGCGCATCTTGCCGCTCTTGATGAAGGGCAGGAACTCGGACACGCCGGCCAGGCCGACGGTCACGTGGCCGCCCAGGATCGAGGCCGAGGCTTCACCACCGCCCTGGAAGGGCACGTAGTTGATCTTCTTCGGGTCCACGCCGCTTTCCTTGGCCACCAGGCCCGCCAGGATGTGGTCGATCGAACCCTTGGAGCCACCGCCCCAGCTCACGCTGCCCGGGTTGGCCTTGAGCTGCGCGGTCAGATCCTTCATGGACTTCAGCGGCGAGTTCGCCGGCACGGTGATCACCATGGTGTCGGCGAACAGGCGAGCGATCGGGGTGGCGTTCTTCAGCGTGACCGGGGGATGGTTGGTTTCGATCGCGCCAACCATCACCGCGCCGGTGACGATCATTGCGTTGGGGTTGCCCTTGTCGGTATTGACGAACTGCGTCAGGCCGATGGTGCCGCCCGCACCGCCCTTGTTGTCATAAGAGGCCGTCTTGGCCACGCCGGCGGAAACCAGCGCCGCGCCCAGCGAGCGGCCGGTCTGGTCGAAGCCGCCGCCCGGGTTGGCGCCGATCATGAACTTCACGCTGTCGAGCGCGAACGCGGGCGCGGCGGCCACGGTGGCGGTGATCGCGGCCGAAGCCATGACGACGTGGGCAAAGCGATGAATCGAACGACGCATTACGGTCTCCTGTTCTTTTTCAGAGGATTGCCGGTGAACGGTTGCCGGCGTTGCTGGCGAGGACCGACCCCGGAGGTGTCCGGCTGGCAGTGAAGCGGGCTGTCGGGGGCGGGAGAGTCGTGCGGTGCGCCGGCGCTGCGTGCGTTGACCGGGTGGCTCGGCGTTGTCTCCTGTCCCTGGCAGCGCTTGCATGCCGGACTTGTTCTTTGGCTTTCTGACTTGGTCTGGCCGGTACGGCGGCCATGGCGCGATTCTAGGGGGTAGAAACTGTCAAAAGGCTGTCAATTTGTCAGGCAATGGGGTGGGGTTTACGTGGGGTCGGATGTATGGACATTTGTTTTTTTAGATTTTTTGGTCTTTTTAGCGCCCTCTCATGTCTTCTCAGTCCCCGATCGGCAGCGACAGGACTGCCCGAACTCCTTTGCCCTGCAGCGCGATTCCCAGCGCTACCGTTCCTCCGAAGCGCGCCGCCATTTCGCGGGAAATGGCCAGTCCCAGGCCGGAGCCCGGCTCCACGTTCCCGACCCGGCGGTAGAACCGTGCAAATACTTTCTCGCGTTCCTCGGCAGGAATGCCCGGCCCGTCGTCCTCCACCACCAGGCAGGCGGCGTCCCCGATGCGCGCGGCGGAAAGCGTGATGCGGCTGCCGCGCGGCGAATACTGGATCGCGTTGTGGACAAGATTGGCAAAGGCCTCGCGCAACAGCGCGGCATCGGCCCGTACGGGCAGCCCCAGCCCCTGCGGCCGCTCCCAGCCAAAATCCTGCTGCTTGCCGCGCGCCAGCGGCAAGTAGTCCAGCGCCACCTGCTCGGCCACGGCCACGGCGTCGATCAGCTCCAGCGGCTCGGCTTCGCCAGGCGCGTCGCTGCCCGGGTGCTGCCGTACCCGCGCCAGCGCCAGCAGCTGGTTGGTCAGGCGCGCGGCCTGCTCCAGCTGCGTGACGATGCCGCCTACCGCCTCCCCGGCGGCATCCCGCGCGCGCGTCGGGTCGGCGCTGGCGCAAAGCTGGCGCTGGGCGAATTCGGCTTGCGTCTTGAGGATGGCCAGTGGCGTGCGCAGCTGGTGCGCGGCGTCGGCGATGAATTGCGCCTGGGCCTGCGTCATGGCGGCCGAGCGCGAGACGTGCAGGTTGACCGCGTCGACCAGCGGGCGGACTTCCATGGGCACATGGTCGAAGGCCAGCGGCGTGAGGTCGTCGGCGGAGCGCGCCTGCACGTCGTCGCGCACGCGCGCCAGCGGGCGCAGCACATAGGTGATGCCGGCCACCAGGATGCCCGCGCTGATCAGGATCAGCAGCACGTCGCGCGCCAGCGCGCCGCGCCACACGGTGGCGATCAGCGCAAAGCGCGGCTCGGCGGTTTCAGCCACCTGCACGATCACGCGCATGTGGGCGTTGGGGCGATACACCGGGTGCGCCAGCACGGCGATGCGCACCGGGTCGCCGCGATAGTCGGCATCGTAGAAGCGCGGCTGGTTGCTGGCGATCTCTGCCTTGGGCAGCGGCAGGTCGTCATAGCCGGTGACGGTTTCGATCTTGCCGTTGCGCTCCAGCGAGACGCGGTAGAAGACATGGGTCTGCGCCGCGGTCTCGAACATCTCCATGGCGGCATCCGGCAGCGCGATCTGCACGCTTTCGCCGGCCATGCCGATGGCGTTGTCGATGGCGCGCACCGAGCCGTACAGCGAGCGGTCGTACGCCGCGTTGGCGGCATCGCGCAGCGTGCCGTAGGTCAGCCACGTGTCGAGCGCCATCATGGCCGCCAGCGCGGGCACGAGCAGCAGCAGCAACTGGCGGCGCAGGCTGCCTTGCAGCCAGCGCCGCAACCAGTGCCGTGGCAGGCGGCGCAGCATCAGGGCTGTCCTTCCGGTTCCAGCAGGTAGCCGAAGCCGCGCAGCGTGACGATGGTCACGCCGTGGCCCGAGAGCTTCTTGCGCAGCCGGTAGACCAGCACTTCGATGGCATCGGGGCTGACGTCGGCATCGAGCGAGAACACCTTGTCGAGCAGTTGTGCCTTGGTCAGCGGCTGGCCGCTCTTGGCCAGCAGCGCGCCCAGCAGGGTCGATTCACGCGGGGTCAGCGCGAGCGGCGCACCTTCGAGCGTAAAGCTGCGCGTTTCGCCGTCGAACACCAGCGTGCCGCACTGCAGGCGCGGATGGGCGCGGCCGCGGCTACGCCGGATCAGCGCCAGGATGCGGGCTTCCAGTTCGGCAATGGCAAAGGGCTTGGGCAGGTAATCGTCGGCGCCGAGGTTGAGGCCGCGCACGCGCTCGTCGAGCGTGTCTTGCGCGGTCAGGATCAGCACCGGGGTGCGGTCGTCGCGCCCGCGCATGGATTTGAGCACGGCCAGCCCGTCCTTGCCGGGCAGGCGCAGGTCCAGCACCACCACGTCGTATTCCTCGGCCATCAGCCGCGCCTCGGCCTGCAGGCCGTCGGCCACATGCTCGATGACGAAGCCGCCCTGCTCCAGGGCACGCGCAACCCAGCGCGCCAGTTCAATCTCGTCTTCCACCAGCAATAAGCGCACGGCGGTCCTCCCCTGCCAGGTAAGCGTCCGTTTGAAATCATGCGATGGCTGCGCCGCCATGGCTGGCAAGGCCTCCGCCCCCGCGAGGACACGCCGCGGGCGCTTATAATACCTCCGCCCCGGGCTGCGCGCGGCGAGTGCGCCATGGCCCCTTTTGGCCACCGATGTCACCACCGATGGTTCCCGCCTTGCGCAAGCTGCCCCCCTCCCCGTCCCCCTTGCCCTTGCCCTTCACGCCTCCCGCCATGGTTGCCGAACTACCAGCAAGCTGGCACCGGCGGCGCGTCCTGACCGGCGCCGCTGCGGCCACGCTGGCGGGGCTTAGCCATGGCGTGCATGCCCAGGCCGTTGCGCCGGTGCCGGCGGGCTACCCGGCAAGCTACGCCGAGATCATCGCGCGGGGCGTGCAGGAAGGCTCGGTCAACGTGCATGCCTCCACCGACATGGAGATCGCGCGGCCGCTGCTGGCCGCGTTCGAGGCACGCTACCCTGGCATCAAGGTGCGCTATCAGGACCTCAACACGCTGGAGCTGAACGGCCGCTTCCTGGCCGATAGCGCCGCGCTGGGCGCGGGCCAGGTGGGCGGCCCCGACTACGCGGACGTGCTGTGGAGCACGGCAATGGACCTGCAGATCAAGCTCGTCAACGACGGCCATGCCCTGCGCTACCCCTCGCCCGAGCGGGCCGGCCTGCCGGCGTGGGCTGCCTGGCGCGACGAAGCCTGGGGCACCACCTTCGAGCCCGCCGTGATCGTCTACAACCGCCGCCATTTTGCCGGCATGCGCACGCCGCGCAGCCGCACCGGCCTGGCGCGCCTGCTGCAGGAAAACACGCCCCGCTGGCGCCAGCGGGTGGTGACCTATGATGTCGAAAAGTCCGGGGTGGGCTACCTGCTGGCGCAGCAGGACGCGCGCATGGGTGATGAGTTCTGGTATCTGGCCCAGGCGCTGGGGCGCTGCGGCGTGCAGTTGTCCGCGTCCACCGCGAACATGATCGAGCGCATCGCCTCGGGCGAATTCGTGATGGGCTACAACCTGCTGGGTTCGTACGCGCTGTCGCTGATGGAGCGCGGGGCGGAGATCGATGTCATCGCGCCGCGCGACTACACGCTGGTGATGTCGCGCGTGGCCTTCATCGCGCGCCGCGCGCCGCATCCCAACGCGTCCCGGCTATGGCTGGATTTCCTGCTCTCGCGTGCGGGCCAGACGTTGCTGGGGCAGAGCGCCTCGCAGCTCTACACGATCCGCACCGACACCGACAGCGAGCACACCGCGGCGGCGCTGTCGGAGCGGCTGGGCTACGCGCTCAAGCCGATCAGCGTCGGCCCCGGCCTGCTGGCGGCGCAGGACACCCTGCGCAAGCGCAATTTCCTGGCGCGCTGGCGCGAGGCCGTGCGGGGCTGAGCGGCTCGCGCGCCACTGCGGCGATCAGCCGGGTAGCGCTTTGGTGGCGAGTGTCTGCGCAGCCCGCTTGGTCTCGGTCTCGGCCTCGGCTTTCTTCTTGGCTTCCTGGCACATCGAGGCAACTTCTTCCTCTAGCTTCGGCACGGGACGCGCCACATAGCCCTGGCGCAGAGCCGGCGACAGCTTGAGGGTGTCGATGAAGGCATCGGCCACGCGCTCGGCATTGCTCTCGAGATCGAAATCCTCGGGGGCGAACAACCAGTGCGACAGCATCCCGCCAATCGAGGCATGAAACACATTGACGGCCAGGTCCAGGTCGAGGTCGCCTGGCAACTGCCCGCGGTCGACAGCCATGCGCAGGTGCTCGCGCATCTTCACCGTGCCCTCCTGGTGCGACTGGCGCTGCCGCTCGAAGATGGCGCCGTTGTCCGCCACCATCTCGCACTTGTGGAAAACGATCTCGAACACGCGCCGCCACTGCGGGTTTTCCACGGTCTGGCGCATCACAAAGGCGCAGATGTCGCGAATGCTGCCAAGCGGGTCTTCCTGGCTGGCGATGCGTCCCGGCTCGCACAGGGCCTCGAGCGGCAGGTGGACGCGGTCGGACATCGCGGCGAAGACATCGCTTTTGTTCTTGAAATGCCAGTAGATGGCGCCGCGCGTCACGCCGGCCGCCTCCGCAATATCGGCTAGCGAAGGGCGGGCAACGCCGCGGGCGTGAAAGACCGCCTCGGCCGCGTCGAGAATGCGATGGCGTGTTTCAAGCGCCTCTTCCTTGGTGCGTCGGACCATGATGTTCTCTGGTGCCGGCCACGAGGGACCGGTCTGGTTTTGTCTCCCTGAGTGCTGGCGGTGAAGCCCGCCTTGCACTGTGCGCGCCACGCTGGCGCGTTAGGACGTGGGTTATATAGAGCGGCCATCGCCGCGTTGCAACAAGTTCTTACATACATGCTTGAATGTATATATAATACGCGTTCGCCTGACTTTCGGCCAGCCCATCGGCGTGATGGGCTGGCAGACGGCGGCGCGCACCTCTCCACGGTTCACGCTGCCATGTCGGCATGTCGTTACTAATTTGCAACCTTTCGTCGCATGTGCCACGTCAGCGTTGCAAATTGTGGCTAGCATTACTCTTTTTGCCCGCCTCTGTGCCATCTGCCAGCGGTGGGCCGCGCCGTATCCGGATACGACACCGGGAGCGCATGCGGCCGATCTCAAATTGCCATCATGGGGTTATCGATGAGGAAGTCCCAACGTATTACTTGCGTTGCCGCTGCCGTGTTGTCGGCGCTTGCGCTGTCCGCCTGCGGCGAAAAGAAGCCACAGGGCGGCGCCATGCCGCCGCCGGAAGTGGGTGTCGTTACCGTCACGCCTACGACCGTTTCTGTTATCAATGAACTGCCGGGCCGCCTCGAAGGCGTGCGTACCGCCGAAGTGCGGGCGCGGGTTGCCGGCATCGTGCTGTCCCGTAACTACACGGAAGGCGGCGAGGTCAAGGCAGGCCAGTTGCTGTTCAAGATCGACCCCGCGCCCTACCAGGCACAGCTGGAGTCGGCCAAGGCCAGCCTTGCCCGCGCTGAAGCCAACGCCGTGGCAGCCCGCCAGAAGGCCGAGCGCTACAAGCCGCTGGTCGCCGTCAACGCGGTGAGCAAGCAGGAATACGACGAAGCCGTGGCGGCCGCGGGCCAGGCCACCGCCGACATTGCCTCGGCCAAGGCTGCCGTTTCCACCGCCCAGATCAACCTCGGCTACACCGCCGTCACCGCGCCCATCAGCGGCCGCGTGGGCCGCGCGCTGGTGACCGAAGGCGCGCTGGTCGGCAGCGGCGAAGCCACCAAGCTGACCATGGTCGAGCAGGTCGATCCGATCTGGGTGACCTTCACCCAGCCCGCTAGCGAAGTGATGAAGCTGCGCCGCGCCATCGAGAGCGGCAAGGTCAAGGGCGTCGACGGTGGCGCCCGCGTCCATCTGTTCATCGAGGACGGCCGCGAGTACGAGCAAACCGGCAAGCTGCTGTTCTCGGACATGACGGTTGACCCGACCACCGGCGCCATCACGCTGCGCGCGCAGTTCCCCAACGCCAAGCGCGAGCTGCTGTCGGGCACCTTCGTGCGCGTCAAGATCGAGCAGGGCGTGGACGAAAACGCGCTGACCGTGCCGCAGCGCGCGCTGATCCGCAATGCGCAAGGCGCATCGGTGATGGTGGTGGGCGGCGACGGCAACGTCGCGGCGGTGCCGGTCAAGGCGCCCCAGGCCATCGGCGAGAGCTGGATCGTCACCGAGGGCCTGAAGGGTGGCGAGAAGGTGATCGTCGAGGGCTTGCAGAAGGTCAAGGTCGGCGCGCCTGCCAAGGCCGTGCCGTTTGTCTCGAAGACCGCCACCGCCTCGGCTCCTGACGCGCAGCCCGCCGCCAGCGGAGCCTCGGCTCCAGCCGCGGTGACCGCTGACAAGGCCGACGCCAAGCAGGGCTAATCAGAGCGCAATTCGAAGGGAGCCAGTGTTATGGCCAAGTTTTTTATTGACCGGCCGGTGTTCGCGTGGGTGCTTGCGCTGATCATCGTGCTGGGGGGCTTGCTGTCGGTGGTGCAACTGCCGATCGCCCAGTACCCCAACATCGCCCCGCCGACGATCTCGGTCACGGCGACCTATCCGGGCGCATCCGCCAAGACGCTTGAAGACTCGGTCACCACGGTGATCGAGCAAGAGCTCAACGGCATCCCCGGGCTGCTTTACTACAACTCCACCAGCGAAGCCACCGGCCTGTCGACGATCACGATCGCCTTCCAGCCGGGCTCCAACATCGACCTGAACTCGGTCGAGGTGCAGAACCGCCTCAAGCGCGTGGAAGCGCGCCTGCCGGCGGAAGTGCGCCAGCAGGGCGTGCGCGTGGACAAGGCCGGGAACAACTACATGATGTTCCTGACGGTCACGTCCAAGTCCGGGCAGGCCGACGCCATCCAGCTGGGCAACTACATCTCGTCCAGCGTGATCGATTCGATCCGCCGCGTGCCGGGCGTGGGCCAGGCCGACCTGTTCGGCACCGAGTACGCCATGCGCATCTGGGTGGACCCGGCCAAGCTGACCGGCTTCAACCTGACGCCGCAGGACGTGACCGCCGCCATCTCGGAGCAGAACGTCCAGGTCGCCGTGGGCGAGCTGGGCGGCACGCCGTCGCCCAAGGGCACGGAGCTCAACGCCACCGTCACCACCGAGAGCCGCCTCACCACGCCGGAGCAGTTCGCCAACATCCTGCTGCGCACGAACCCGGACGGCTCCTCGGTGCGCATCAAGGACATCGGCCGCGTCGAGCTCGGCGGCGCCGATTACTCCACGCTGGCCCGTACCAACGGCAAGGCGTCGGCGGCCATCGCCATCAAGCTGGCCCCGAGCGGCAACGCCCTGGCCACCGCCACCGCGGTGCGCGCCAAGATGGAAGAGCTCTCCAAGTTCTTCCCGGCCGACTACCAGTACACCGTGCCTTACGACACGTCGGCCTTCGTCAAGATCTCGATCGAGGAAGTGATCAAGACCCTGGTCGAAGCCGTGGTGCTGGTGTTCCTGGTGATGTACCTGTTCCTGCAGAACATCCGCGCGACCATTATCCCGACGGTGGTGGTGCCGGTGGCCCTGCTGGGCACCACGGGCATGCTGCTGGCCTTCGGCTTCTCCATCAACGTGCTGACGATGTTCGGCATGGTGCTGGCGATCGGTATCCTGGTGGACGATGCGATCGTGGTGGTGGAAAACGTCGAGCGGATCATGAGCGAGGAAGGACTCTCGCCACGCGACGCTACGCGCAAGGCCATGGGCCAGATCACCGGCGCCATCGTCGGCATTACGCTGGTGCTGACCGCAGTGTTCATCCCGATGGCGTTCTTCTCGGGCTCGGTGGGTAACATCTACCGCCAGTTCTCCCTGTCGCTGATCGCGTCGATCGCGTTCTCGGCGCTGCTGGCCTTGACGCTCACGCCGGCGCTGTGCGCCACGTTGCTCAAGCCGGTCGAGGCTGGCCACCACCACGAGAAGAAGGGTTTCTTCGGCTGGTTCAACCGCACCTTCGCACGCGCCGCCACCGGCTACCAGAGCGTGGTGGGCCGCATCCTGGCGCGCGCCGGACGCTACCTGATCATCTACGCGCTCATCATCGTCGGCATGGTGGTGCTGTTCAAGCGCCTGCCCTCCTCCTTCCTCCCCGAGGAAGACCAGGGCTACATGATCACGGTGGTGCAGCTGCCCAACGGCGCCACGCAGGAACGTACCATCGGCGTGCTCAAGCAGATCGAGGACTACTACCTGCAGAAGGAATCCAAGGTGGTGGACCAGATGATCACCGTGGCGGGCTTCTCCTTCTTCGGCCGCGGCCAGAATGGCGGTATCGCGTTCGTGCGCCTGAAGGACTGGAAGGACCGCTCCGGCAAGGACGAGACCGCGCAGGCACTGGTTGGCCGGGCGTTTGGTGCGCTGTCCTTCATCAAGGACGCCATCATCTTCCCGCTTAACCCGCCGGCGATCTCCGAGCTGGGCAACTCCTCGGGCTTCGACTTCCGCCTGCAGGACCGCACCGGCCAGGGTCACGCCAAGCTGATGGAAGCGCGCAACATGATGCTCGGCATGGCCGCGAAGAATCCTGCGCTGGTGGGCGTTCGCCCCGAAGGCCAGGAAGACGCGCCGCAGCTGCAGATCGACATCGACCGCGAGAAGGCACGCGCGCTGGGAGTTTCGGTGGCCAATATCAACTCGACGCTGGCCATCGCGTTCGGCTCTTCCTACGTCAACGACTTCATCTACGAAGGCCGTGTGCGCAAGGTGATCGCCCAGGCGGAAGGCAACGACCGCAAGCTGCCCGACGACCTGACCAAGCTGCGCGTGAAGAACAGCAATGGCGACATGGTTGCGTTCGCCGCCTTTGCCACTTCCAAGTGGATCATGGGCTCGCCGCGCCTGGAGCGTTACAACGGCTTGCCGGCGGTGAAGATCGCTGGCCAGGCCGCTCCGGGACGCAGTACCGGCGAAGCCATGAAGATCATGGAAGACAACTTTGCCAAGCTGCCGCCGGGCTTCGGCTTCGAGTGGTCGGGCCAGTCTTATGAAGAGCGTCTGGCCGGTTCGCAAGAGCCGATGCTGTACACGCTGTCGCTGATCATCGTGTTCTTGTGCCTGGCCGCGCTCTATGAGAGCTGGTCGATCCCGGTCGCGGTGCTGCTGGTGGTGCCGCTCGGCGTGCTCGGCGCGCTGCTCGGCGTGACCCTGCGCGGCATGCCCAACGACGTGTACTTCAAGGTGGGCCTGATCGCGACGATTGGCCTGTCGGCGAAGAACGCCATCCTGATCGTGGAATTCGCCAAGGATCTGCAGGCCCAGGGCCGCAGCGTCATCGACGCTACGCTCGAAGCCGTGCACCTGCGGTTCCGCCCGATCCTGATGACCTCGATGGCCTTTATCCTGGGCGTGCTGCCGCTGGCGATCGCCAGCGGCGCGGGCTCGGGTGGCCAGCGCGCCATCGGCACCAGCGTGATCGGCGGCATGATCACCGCCACGGTGCTGGCGATTTTCCTGGTGCCGGTGTTCTTCGTGGTGATCCGTAGCCGCTTCAAGGGCAGCAAGCGCGAGCAGATGCTGAACGAGCAAGGGCTCGAACCCAAGGAAGGAATCTGACATGACAAAGACACTGACCACGCTGTTGCTGGTGGCGGGCGTCCTCTCGGGTTGCACACTGGCACCCGTTTATGAACGCCCTGCCCCGCCGGTGGCCACCAGCTTCCCGGCCGCGCCGGAAGGCTACGCGGCCGCCGAAGTGAAGACCGGCGAAACCCGCCGGGCGAGCGAGATCGGCTGGCGCGAGTTTTTCCGCGACCCGCGCCTGCAAGTGCTCATCGCCACCTCGCTGGAGAACAACCGCGACCTGCGCACCGCTGCGCTGCGCATCGAGGAAGCGCGCGCGCTGTACCAGGTGCAGCGCGCCGACCTGCTGCCCACGGTGAACGCCACCGGCGGTTTCAACCGTTCGCGCACCCCCGCCTTGCAGTCGGCCACCGGCAAGCCGTTTGTCTCCGAGTACTTCCAGGCGGGCGCCGGCGTGACTTCGTTCGAGCTGGACTTCTTCGGCCGCGTGCGCAGTCTGTCCAACGCGGCGCTGTCACAGTACTTCGCCACCGAGGAAGCACGCCGTTCCGCGCAGATCTCGCTGGTCTCCGAAGTCGCCCAGGCCTACATGTCCGAGCGCTCTTTCGCCGAGCAATACGAGCTCGCGCAGAACACGCTGAAGACGCGCGAGTACACGCTGAGCCTGGCCAAGCAACGCTTCGATGCGGGCGCCACGTCGGCGCTGGACCTGCGCGACAATGAATCGCTGGTGGCGCAGGCCCGCGTTTCGGCCGCGCAGCTGGCACGCCAGCGCGCGCAGGCGCAGAACGCGCTTGAGGTGCTGGTGGGCAAGCCGCTTGGCACCATCGAGAACCTGCCCGCACCGATGCGCCTGTCGGACGAGCGCATCATCAGCGACATCCCGGCAGGGCTGCCGTCGGACCTGCTCGAGCAGCGTCCCGACATCCGCCAGGCCGAGCAGTTGCTGCTCTCCGCCAACGCCAATATCGGCGCGGCGCGCGCGGCGTTCTTCCCGCGCATTACGCTCACCGCCAATGCTGGCGCGATCAGCCCGACCTTCTCGAGCCTGTTCGACTCCGGTACCGGCGCGTGGTCGTTCGCACCGCAGCTGGTACTGCCGATCTTCGACTACGGCCGGAACCTGTCCAACCTGGACCTGACCAACGTGCGCAAGAACATCCAGATCGCCAACTACGAGAAGACCATCCAGACGGCCTTCGCGGAAGTGGCGGATGCACTGGTGGCGCGCGGCACGCTGGAAGAGCAGGTGACCAGCCAGGAGCAGGTGCGCAACGCCGAGGCAGCGCGCTACGAGTTGTCGACGATGCGCTTCAGGAACGGCGTGGCCAGCCAGCTGGACCAGCTCGACTCGCAGCGTCAGCTGTTCGCTGCCGACCAGGCCCTGATCCAGGCGCGGCAACTGCGCCTGAACAATGCCATCGACCTGTACCGGTCGCTTGGCGGTGGCCTGAGCGAGACCGGTCCGGTGGCCTCGGTGGACGTCAAGCCGGCAGTGACCACGCAGTAAAGCAGAAGGGTTCGTCCTGCCATCCGGTGCGGCCTGCCCGGATGGCCTCGAAGCGAAGCGCCAACAGCGCTTCGCTTTTTTTATGGCACGGCTTCGTGCCATGGCGTAGGCGGGAAGTTTTCCGAATCGCAATGCACTGCGTTAGGATGGCGGTGCGCGCCGCGCAGATGTCTCTCCCACCCCCCACGCAAATCCCCAAGGTAGCCCGCCATGGAAGTCCGCCCGCTTGGTGCCGATGATGTCGAACTGGTCTGCCGCCATCGCGAATCCATGTTCCGCGAGGCCGGGCGCGGCGAGGAGGTCCTGCAGGCCATGACGCAGCAGTTCCGGCCGTGGCTTGTGCCGCGCCTGCGCGATGGCAGCTACTTCGGCTTCGTGCTGGTGGACCAGGGCCAGCCGGTGGGTGGTATCGGCCTGATGGCGATCGACTGGCCGCCGCATCCGGCCCATCCCACGCAGGACAAGCGTGGCTACGTGCTGAACGTGTATGTGGAGGCAACGCATCGCAAGCAGGGGCTGGGGCGCCGCCTCATGCAGCTGGCGGAGGATGAATTCGCCAGGCGCGACCTCCAGTACGCGATCCTGCACGCTACCGAGATGGGGCGGTCGCTGTATGTCGCGCTGGGCTGGCATGCCACGAGCGAGATGGCGAAAGCCATGCGCACGTAGCGCGCTAGCCGTCCCAGCGCAACGGCAGGGTGTCGTGCGCCGCGCTGCACGAGCGTGTCGCCCCCAATTTTGCGCAGTCGAGCGCTCGATGTGCAGCCCGGCCAAGCAAAAGGTGGCATGCCTGTGGCGTTGCAGTGACTAGAATGAAGCAGGCCGGCGCCGACGGCCGGGTCCCCGCGCCCAGACGATTTCCAGGAGACAACGATGACCGTCACCAACGCCCGGTCGGGCACCAACGTCCACGAAATCGCGGACGGGATCTATCGGATCAATACCCCCGTCCACATCGACGGGGGGCCGGGCGGCTTCTCCTTCAACCAGTACCTGATCGTCGACGACGAGCCGCTGTTGTTCCATACGGGGCTGCGCAAGATGTTCCCGCTGGTGCATGAAGCCGTGGCCAGCGTGATCGCACCGGCCCGGCTGCGTCATATTGCCTTTTCGCACGTGGAAGCCGACGAGTGCGGCTCGCTCAATGCATGGCTGGCGGCGGCGCCCCACGCATCGCCGCTGTGCGGCACCGTCGCCGCCATGGTGTCCGTCAACGACCTGGCCGACCGGCCCGCGCAGGGCCTGGCGGACGGGCAAGCCGTGCCGCTTGGCCGCCATACCGTGCGCTGGTTCGATACGCCGCACTTGCCGCATGCCTGGGAGTGCGGGCTCATGATGGAGGAGCGCACCGGCACGCTGCTCTGCGGCGACTTGTTCAGCCAGGGCGGTGCCGAGCTCCCATCTCTCACCGAAGCCGACATCCTCGGGCCAAGCGAAGCGTTCCGGCGCGGCATGGATTACTTCTCCCACACGCCGAACGCCGGTGCCATGCTGGAACGCATGGCGCTGCTGCAGCCGACCACCCTGGCTTGCATGCATGGCAGCGCCTGGCGCGGCGACGGCGCTGGCCTGCTGCGCGCGCTCGCCCAGGCTCTGGCTCACTAAGCACGGCTGGCGCGCGGCAGTGGATCAGGTCTGCGGCGCGTCCTTGAACACGGCAAGGCGTTCGGCGGCGGCGCTGAAGGCCGCCAGCGCAGGATACGCTGACGCCTCGACGCATGCCGGCAGCATCAGCTGCGTGAAGCTCCATGCCACGGCGGCGGTCACGTCGGCCTGCGTGAGCAAGCGCTCATCCGCGGGAAGCGCGGCCCCCGCCAGTTCGGTTTCCAGCGCCGCGTAGGCGGCATGCAACTGTCCCTGCACGCGATCGATCCATGGCTCGTGCTGCTTTTCCGCCGGGCGCAGGTTGCGCTCATAGACGATCTGCACCGTCTTCTCGCACGCCGCCAGCGCCAGGCCGATCACGCGCAAGGCGTGCTGGCGCTGCTCGGGCTGCGCGGGCATCAGGCTGCGCGTGGCCAGCGTCTCGGCATAGTCCAGGATCAGTCCGGACTCCATGAGCACCACGCCGTTGTCGCAAACCAGGGTGGGCGCTTTCACCACGGGATTGATCGCGCGAAACTGCTCGAACGTGCTGAACACCGAGACTGCCCGATGCTCGAATGGCAGGTCCAGCAGCCGCAGCGAGATGGCCACGCGGCGCACATAGGGTGAGTCGAGCATGCCGATGAGTTGCATATTGCCTCCGGAAGGATATCGGGCTGCGCATTGAGCCGCACTGAGTTCCAGCATAATCGCGGCACGCCATCGCCATGAATGGCAAGGCATCGGAAATCGGCACCGCGCACCGATGAATCATCGGCGGCGCGCAACAGGTGCCATAGGAGAATGGGATGGAGCTGGACAAGAAAGACCGATTGATCCTGGAGGCGCTGCAGGCCGATGCCCGCCAGAGCCTGGCCGCGCTGGGCAAGCGCATTGGCTTGTCGCAGCCGGCCATGAGCGAGCGCGTGCGCAAGCTGGAGGACGCGGGCGTGATCGAAGGCTACGGCGCGCGGGTGAACCTGCGCGCGCTGGGCGTCGGCCTGCAGGCGATCATCCATATCGAGACCACGCACGCCTATATCCAGAAGTATGTGAAGTTGTTCGAGAGCATGCCCGAAGTGCTGAGCGCCGATCGCGTGACCGGTGCGCATTGCTTTATCGTGCGTTGCGCCATCGCCGATCCGGCCGACCTGGAGCACGTGGTCGACACGCTCGCGGTCCACGGCTCGGTGACCACATCGCTGGTGCTCTCAAGCCCCGTGCGCAAGACCGTGACGGTACCGGCCGCGAGAGTTCGAACGCCTTGATCTAGCGCTGGTTTGCTCCCCTCTCCCACTTGTGGGAGAGGGAGCGACAGCCCTCGTCATCGCAAGCGGCTTTGGCCCCTTCAGAACTTATACGTCGCCGCCACAAACATGATCAGCGGGTTCGGGCTGATGGTGGCTTTGGAGGTGGACAACACCGTGCCGTCGGACGCCTTGATGATCATCGATGACGTCGTCTTGAGCGGAATGTAGGTGACCGATGCGGTCAGGCCCCACTGGTCCGTGATCGCAACGGAGCCGCCGATGTTGAACACCGGCGCGAACGAATTCGACGCCTTGGCCTCCACCGAAGTCGGCCCCGGCTTGCCGGCGCCGGCGGCCAGCGTGGCGCCCAGGTTGTTGTTGACCGAGGCGGCGAATGCCGGGTTGAGCTCGATGTTGGTGAAGAAGTTGTACGACACACCGATGCCCAGGAAAGGACGCACGCGCGCGGTAGGCTCGAAGAAGTGGTACTGCACCATCGTCGCCGGGCTCCACTGGCGCGCGCTGGTGATGATCGGGTTCAGGCTCGGGTCGCCCAGCGGCTGCTGCCCCAGCGCGCCCGCCGGGCCCGGCGGAATCAGGTTGCCGTGGCCGTAAAGCTTGAACTTGGGCGGAATGCCGCCCACAGCCGTGAGCGCGATGTGGTCCGTGAAAAAGTGGCTGAAGGTCAGCCCCAGCGTGTCCGCGTTGGAAGTGCTGATGCTGCTGCCCGGCGCCGTGAATGACGACGGCAGGCCTAGCGGGCCGTTGATGGGCGCATCGATCACGCTGGTGGTGAACGGGCTGCTGTTGCCGCTGGTGTTGATGTGGAACCAGCCGGCAGCGACGACGTTGTCACCGGCTTTCTGTGCATGGGCTGTGGGCATGCCGCCCAGCCAGGCGAGCGCCGCGATCAGCAATGGCGCTGCCAAACGAAAGGCATTCTTCGTCATCTTGTCTTCCCGGAATAAGTTGGATTGCATGGCCGTCATTGCACGAAGGCGCCGATGGTGAAGTACGGGCTGCCGCTGCGCGACTCGAGGAAGCCGAACACGCCGCCGGTGAAGATGAACTTGCCGGTGGGGCTGCCCGCCGCGCCATCCTTGCGCGTGGTGGTGACCACGCCGGCCAGCTGCTGCGAGAAGTCCAGCTTGAGCGCCGTGGCGAGCGAGGCGTCCGACGGGTGGAACGGGTCGAGCATGGCCGCGTCCGCTGCCACCAGCGCGGTGGTGCGATAGTCGAAGTTGCTGTCCACGCCGACGTACTCGCCGTTGACCGTGCCCTGCGTCACGGCGATGGCCGGCGCCATCATGCCGATGCCGATCTCGTCGTCGGCGCCCAGCGGCATGCCGTTGGTGATCGAGCCGTTGGCGTAGCCCACGCGGATCATCACTGGGACCAGCTGGCCACGCAGCTTGCCCACGATCAGGTATGCACGGCCCAGCGTGGCACCGAGCGTGGGCGGATCGATCTCACCCTTGTAGTTGGCCGACATCAGGCTGCCGTTGGCTTGGGGCACGAAGTTCTTGCCCTTTTGCGAGCAGGTGCCGCCCGTCTTGTTGTCGCACACCTGGAACGAGCCGTCGGCCGCCAGCGCCATGCGGTAGTCCTGCGCCACCGTCTGGAAGTTTTTCGACGGCACCTCGTGAAAGCCGTAGCCGTTGTACTGGCCAGCGATCTTGGTGAGGTCGGTCTCAGTCTGCGCGAAGCCGATGAACTGGAAATACGGGAAGGTGGTATCCGGCACGGCCCCCGCACCCAGGACACCATTGAACTGGATGCGCGCACCGGGAATGGTGCCGCCGGCCACGCCCTCGCCAACGAACAGCCGCGCCGGGCGGTTCGGGTCCAGGCTTGCGCCGTTGAGCTGGAACGCGCACTGGTTGAGCTTGTCGGTAGGCAGGCCTGTTTCCTGCGACAGCGTGCCCGTCATCACGTTCTGGCCGCTGGTGGTGTCGCTGCGGGTCGGCAGGACCGTGCCCGTGGTGCGCGGCACCGAGGAGTCGAGGAAGGTCACTTGCCAGGTCTTCCTGGTGGTGTCGATCTGCACCTTGACCAGTTCCCCCGAGCCGGTGCCACCGGTGAAGGTGGTGGTGTAGTCGAGCGCCGCGGGACACAGCCGCACCGGTATGGCCGGGGCGGAGCTGGTGCTCGCGGCGGTGCTGCCACCGCCGCCGCCGCCGCCGCCGCCGCCATCGCCGCCGCCGCACGCGGCAACTATCGCGGCACCCAGCAGTGCCGCGCCGTAGCGCAGGATCCGCTGTCCATGATGATTCCTCCAAGGCCTACGCTGCGGATGCTGTCCGTGCTGCAAAGGGTGCAGATGCATGATGCTTGTCTCCTGAAGCGCTGTGTCGCGCGTGGTGCTTCTCTGTTTATTCTTCGTGGTCGGGGGGGCCATTCAGGGGCCCACTCAGGGGCTCGCGAATACGCTTACGCGGAACGTCGCAATGCTGCCGGCGGCGCCGGCAAGGTGGGCGAACACGTGGCCGGTCGAGATCAGCGCACCGGGCGTGCCGCTGTTGTCCACCGTGGTCACCACGCCGGGCTTGGCCTGCGCGAGGTCGAGCTGGTAGCCGCCCTTGGCGTTCATGGTGAGCGGATCGATCAGCCCTACCGCATTGCCCTGCACGATCGACGAGGTGTAGGCCAGGTCGCTGCCCGAGCCCACGTAGCCGCCGTTGAGCTGCGCGTTGGTGAGGTTGGTGGTGGGCGCCAGCAGGGCCAGGCCGGACTCGTCGTCAACGTTGAGCTCGAAGTCGAGCGGGTTGAGGCTGATGCGCGCGTAGCCGGTGCGGATCAATAGCGGCACCTGCTGGCCGCCCAGCTTGCCGACGACCATGATCCCCTTGGCCTTGCTGCCGTTGCCCGCCGTGAACGACGAAGTGTAGAAGTACGGGTACTGCTTGTTGGCGCCGTAGTTCGCGCTTTCGAATGCACCGTCGTTCTGCGTGCGTGTTTTCCACGGGTTGCCGGTGGAGCGGCAGCTGCCGCTGGCGGCGGTGCAGGTGCCGTCGGCGTTCAAGGTCTCGACCGTCTGCGCGGTGGCCGGCAGGAAGTTGCCGCTCGGACTCAGGCTGCCGCCAGATGGCACCACGTGGTAGCCCAGCAGGTTGTACGTGCCCGCCACCTTGGTGAAGTCGGTCTCGGTCTGCGCAAACGCCAGCACCGGATAGATTGGAAACGTCTTCGCCGGAATCACGCCGAGCCCGGCGACGCCTTGATAAGAGATGGTGGCGCCGGGAATGCCACCGCCCGCCACGCCGTTGCCGACAAAAATCACGGGCGGGTTGGCGGGGTCGATGAGGGCCTGCGAGGCGCTGTCCGACGGCGTCGCGCTCTGTAATGCCAGTGCGCAGCGATTCTGTTCCGCCGTGGGCAGCGACTTGAGGTTAGCGATCTTGCCGGTGAAGGTCACGCCGGCACGCGTCGGATAGACGCTGTTGGTGATCTTGGGCACCGGCGACTCGATGATCTGCAGCGTGTAGGTCATCGCGCTGGTATCGAACTGCATCTTGACGAGCTCGCCGCCGCCAGAGCCGCCGGTGAACACCGTCGCGTAGTCGAGCGAGGCGGGGCACAACGGCGCGGCGGCCGAGGTGGTAGTGGCGGGCCCCGTGGCAGGGCAGGTGCCGGTGCTCGAGCAAGACGCGGCATCCGCCTTGCCCGGGCCGGGCACCCCATCGCCGCCACATGCGGCGAGCGTCAGTGCGAGGCTCGTGCCAGCCATCGCTGCAAGGCCTTTGGATACATGAAAACGGGCCATGGCTTGTCTCCTTCTTATCGGTCTTGTTTTTGTCTTTCGTGCCGGCATCACCGGTATCACTTGCAACGCATCGTTCTTTTCCGTGCAGCGACTCTCGCTGCCGGGGCAAGCGAGCGTCAATAGAGCGCGCGTTCCAAACATGGCGCGCCGTGCCCTTGCCACCGCTGCGCAAGCGCTCGCGCCGTTTGTTCAAACCGCTGCGCGCGTGCCCGCGCAAGCGGATTCAAACGCGCGCGGCGCTGCCTGTCGGGCACGGTGATGCGGCATCAGAACTTGTAGTCGCCGTTTTTCACATCGAAGGCGCTCGCGTCGAAGGTCTTGCGCACCGCCTTCTCGAAGACAATCTTCTCGACCATGTTGCCCTCGGCATCCCAGGCGGTTTCCACGCGTGGCCAGGGGTTCTTCAGGTCCAGCATCAGCTGCACCCGCTTGGCGTAATAGCGTGGCGCACCGGCCGGCAGGTCCCAGGTGAGCGCGACCATCCGTATGCCCTGCTCCTGCACGATGTCCGCGCGCGTGAACTTCTCCGTGAGCCCGGCGGCGCGCAGCGACCTGGCATCGCGCTCCAGCATCGACACCACGTACTGGAAGCCCAGGTCGCGCACCGTGTGGTTGGACTGCGCGCGCGCGATGGTGCCGTCAAGCGCGATCCACATCGAGGTGAACCCCAGCATGCCGCCGAGGTGGCCGTACATCTCATCCTTGCGCTGCGTCTCGTCGTAGAGGATTTCCTGGCCGGCCTGGCTGCCGCCCGGCAGCCACTTCGCATAGAGCTGGCGCGGCGCGTGGCGGTAGCGGATCATCATGCGCGCGGGCTGGTCTTGCCACTGGCCGTTGAGGCGCTCCTGGCGCGTCATCCAGTACTCGTACTCGGGGTAGCGGTTCATCTCGGTCTTGGCCCACAGCAGCGCGGCCTCGGGCTGCAGCGCGTTGATGGCCGCAAGCAGTTGCTCGTCGGGCAGCTTCGCCAGTTCCCCGCTGGCGATCTGCCTGGACAGCAGCGCGGCTTGCTGCTGCGCCGTGAGCCCGTCGTAGGCGGTGCCGGTGCCAGAGCCGGCGGGAGCCTGTGGCTGCGTTTGTGCGAGTGCCGGCAACGCGAACGCGAAGATGAAGATGAAGGCGCAGGCGGCTGCGAGGTGGCGCAGCAAGGCCAATGGCTTTCTCAATGCGGATACGGGTGCGCCAAGCGCGTGGGGATACAAGGCTTTCACGATGCGGATCTCCTGTTGTGGCGTCGGCCCGCACGGAAAACGCGGGCGACAGCGGTCCACCGCATGCGCGGGGCGCACGCGTGGTGTCGTCGAGAACGGAATGCCTGAGTGCGGATCGCTGCGGAAATGCCGGGCTAAGGACGGCCGGATGCCTGGCGCAAGCAGGGCTCTCGCAACTCGGGTTCCTGGAGGCGGCCAGGCCCGCGCCGGCTGTTGACCGGCGCCGGCGCGCCGCTAGGTTCTGGAGCGGGTACGCATCCAGTCGTCGAGCGGATTGCTCGGGAAGACGATGGGGTGCTCGCGCGCGCCGCGCACCGCCATGCTGGTGACGGCGGCGCGTGTCGCGCCCTCGTTGCGTGCCGCGCGGCGTGTCTTGCGCACGGTAGCGGAAAGGGTGTCGGCGCGTTGCGCCTGCTCTGCCACCAGGGCATTGAGCGCGGCTTGCTCGGCATGCTCTTCAGCATGCTGGGTCTCGCCGATCTGGAATACATCCTGCAGCGCGCACAGTTGCTGGCTGGCGGGCACGGGTGCCTTGAGCGCAGCCACCACCATCGCGCTCAACTGGGCGAGCACGTGCGCGTCGCTCAGGTCCTTGCCTTGCGTGAAGGCCGGCAGCAGGTTGCCAAGTTCCTCGCCGGCCAGCACACCGGCCAGCGCCTTGAGCGCAAAGTTCAGGCGCCAGCCCAGTTCTTGCGGCGGTATCTCGGGCAGCGCGCGGGCGAAGGCGTCGGAGAAGCGGCCGAACACCGGCGCGTAATGGCCGAGCAGATAAGACTGGATGAATGGCGAGGTATCGGAATACACGCGCCCGAGCAGCCGCAGGAACGACGGGCCGCCCACGTCGGGCTCGCGCGCCATTTGCAGCGCGGGCACGAAGAGCGCACCCATCACGTGTTCGCAGCGGATCTGCGCGCCCGGCCAGCGCGCCTCGCAGGCATCGAGCAGCGCCAGGCGGCGCGTGTTGAGCGGATCGAGCCGGCGGCCCAGGACCGCCTGCATCATGATGTCTTTACTGCGGAAGTGGTAGTTGACCGCGGCCAGATTGACGATCGCGCGCGATGTCACTTGCCGTAGCGAGGTGCCTTCGTAGCCAACCTCGATGAACAAGCGTTCGGTGGCGTCCAGAATGCGGGCCTTGGTGTCTCCTGCCGTGCCTTTTCCGGTCTTCATAGGGGGCGTCTCTCTTATGGTCATGCCGTACAACCCCAGCAAAACTCCACACACTGCAGCAGCTCCCTGCTCTGACGGCAAACGGATGCTTGAAACAGTTGTACGGAGCCTAGCGAGCGCTGCGCGCGTTTCACAAGTGCATTTTTGGAGCGTTGCCTCTAATTGGATTGGATTGTGCCTGCGTGCCGCGCGCGCCATGCCGGATTTTGCTTCCCTGCTAAAGGGGGGCGGGGCCTGCGGGCCAAGGCCCGCCGCCGCGCGCAGCGGCGAGCGGCGCTCATCGGGCCAGCTGCCCTGCCAGCGCCTGGGCGTTCTGCGCGCTGAGTGCAAAAACAGACAGTTGCGGATTCGCCCCTATGCTGGTCGGAAACACGGAGCCGTCCAGCACCGACAGGTTGGCCAGCTGGTGATGGCGGCCATGGCTGTCGACTACCCCGTCCTGCGGCTGGTCGCTCATGGCGCAGCCACCCATCAGGTGCGCGGTAAACAACGCGGCGCGGAACTTGGCCAGCGGCAGCGTGGCGATGCCCTGCCTGGCTTGCGCCCAGCTGTCGTAGTACGGCGCGTCCAGGTGGGCTGGGCGCACCCGCAGCGCGCCTGCGGCGAACTGCGCCTCGGCCATGCTCAGCCAGGCGCGCCGCATGCCGTCCCAGACATAGTCGCTGATGTCGTAGTCGAGCACCGGGCTGCCATCGTCGGCAATGCGCACGCGCCCGCCTTCGCTCTGCGCAACAAAGCCATCGCGCAGCAGCGCCAGCATGGCGTTGGTATGCGGCAGCGCGGCCATGTCGGCGCGCAGCGCCTCGCCCACCTGGTTGAACACGCCCGCGCTGATGCCGGGGAACAAGGGCGGCACTTCCAGCTTGTAGCCCATCGGGCCGGTGGCGCCATCCTTCCACTGGAAGTGATCGGAGGCGATCGATTGCGGCGCGCCGTAGTACGGGTCGACCTGTTCGGGCATCACCGCCACGCTCAGGTTGACCGGATGGATGAAGGTGCGCACGCCGACCCGCTGATATGGGTCCGGCACGCGAGAGCGCAGCAACAGCGCCGGCGTGTTGATGGCGCCGCCGGCCGCCACGTAGTGCCGCGCGCGCACGCTCACCGCGATGCCCAACGGCGTGCGGCCATCGGCACCCAGCGCTTCGCCGGCAAGCGTGGTGACCGTTTTGCCGTCATGCTCCAGCGCGCGCACCCGCACGCGGTGGAGCAGCGTGGCGCCCTTGGCCAGCGCGGCGGGAATGGTCGAGACCAGCATCGATTGCTTGGCGTTGACCGGGCAGCCCAGCCCGCAATAGCCGGAGTTCCAGCAGCCCTTCACATTGCGCGGGATCACGTGCGACTCCCAGCCCAGCTTGTCGCAGCCGCGCTTGAGCACATCGTTGTTGTTGTTCGGCGGCATGCCCCACGGCGCCACCGACAGCCGTGCCTCCATGCGCTCGAACCACGGTGCCATGTCCGCGGCGCCGTGGCCGCTCACCGCGTGGTGCGCGGCCCAGTGCGCCAGCGTTTCCTTTGGCGTGCGAAAGCTCGATGACCAGTTCACCGTCGTGCTGCCGCCTACCGAGCGCCCTTGCAGGATGGCGATGGCGCCATCGGAAGTGGCGCGCGCCGCGCCCTCCTGGTACAGCTCGCGATAGGCGCGGCCCTCGTCCATGTCCTTGAAGCTGTCGGAGGTGCGCAGCGCGCCTTCTTCCACCAGCACCACGCGCAGACCGGCTTCGCAGAGGATCTCGGCGGCCACGCCGCCGCCGGCGCCGCTGCCGACAATGACCACGTCGGCGTCGAGCGAAATCGGCGCGGTGAGCGCGGCGCCGTCCACCACGTTCCAGCCGGCGGCGATGCCGGCGCTATAGATATCGGGAATGGCCATGAGGGACTCGTGTATTGGATTTCAGGCGTGCAGCGCACGAAAGACCGCGGGATTGGGGCCGGGATATCCGCTGCCCGCCCACGCCGCCGGCAGCAGGTAGTAGCCCACGCTGCAGAGCTTGACCAGCACCACGGCGCCGGCATTCAAGGTGGCGAAGCGGCTGGCGCGCCAGCGCGCAAGAAAGTGGCGTGCCTGCTGCGTGTCGGTCTGCTTCCAGTCCTGGCCCACGCCGGCGAGCACCCAGCGCAACGGCCCGATGGCGAGCAGGTCGAGCAGCTTGCGCAATTCCGCGCGCGCGTTGGCATCCATGGCGGCGCATGTGGCGTCGACATTGCGCACGGCCTGGCCGAGTTGCAGTTCGCGCGGGCCGCGCTCGCGCTCGGCGAGCTCCGCCACCACGGCGGGCAGCAAGGCGGTGAACAACGCCACGTCGCCGTCGCGCAGGAACTGCATACCGGTGGCGGGTTCCTTGTGCGCGGGCGAGCAGCCGGACAATGCCGGGACCAGGCCGGCGCACGCGAGTGCGGCGGACAAGCCAAAGCCAATCTTGAGAAAGCCGCGCCGCGACAGCGCGCACGCGGGCAGCTCGGTGGCTGGGGTGTGCATGGTGTGTCTCCTTTTTTGCGCTGATCCGTCTGCTTGCGGGTGCATTGCGGGTCCATTGCGCGGGCGTTGCGATGCGCGTTGCCGATACCCCGCATTGACGCTCGCCGCAGTTTGGATAAAGATCGGGCCCCGGTCTTGATCCCGCATGACAGGTGATTTGATGCCACGCGCCAACGCGGCGCTCCCCGCCGCTGCTATCACCGACATCGCCAGCGCTGCTTACGTCGCCGAGACGCCCGGCACCGTGTCGCTGCCCTACCTGCGCACCGTGCTCGACTACGGCGAGGCCGCCGGCATCACGCCGGCCGACCAGCTCGTGCTCGCAGGGCTCGATCCCGCCTTGCTCGACAGCGCGGCCGGCCCCGCCACGCGCATCGGCGTTGCGCACTACCTGGCGCTGCTCGATGCGCTGGAGCGCGCCGCCGGCGATCCGCTGGCGGGCCTGCACGCGGGCGCGGCGTTCCGGCCGCGCCACTATGCCGAGATGGGCTATGTGGTGCTGACCACGCCCACGGTGCGCGAGGCCATCCTGCAGGGCATCCGCTACGAGGTGCTGGCCAACGATATCGGCCGCACCCGCCTGCATGAAACGGCGCAGGGCGCGTGGATGACGTGGGAGGCGCAGCACGGCCCGCTGTCGCGCCACGCGCACGAGCTGCACATGGCCACGTGGATCGGCTTTTCCCGCTGGCTGCTGGGCGACGGCTTCTTTGCCGAGCGCATCGAGTTCCCCCACGCGCCGCCACCCGGTGGCCACGCCGGCGATTACACCCGGGTATTCGGCTGCCCGGTGGTCTTCAACGCCGGGCGCCACGCCATGCACATCGATCCCGCGCTGCTGGCGCGCCCTTCGATGCAGGCCGATGCGCAAATGCAGACACAGATGACGCGCATCGCCCAGGCCCAGCTGCGCGCGCTGCAGGCGGACGGCGCCGGCGAGATCGCGCAGGCGCGTGCCTTTATCAGCGCGGCGCTGCATCGGGGCGAGGTACCGATCGCGGCGGTGGCGGCGCACCTGCGCTTGCCGGTGCGCACGCTGCAGCGGCGGCTGCAGGCGCAGGGGCTGAACTACTCCGCGCTGGTCGACGGGGTGCGCCGCGCGCAGGCCGAGCACTACCTCGCCGACCCCGCCATCAGCCTCGCCCAGCTGGCCATGCTGCTTGGCTTTTCGGAGCAGAGCGCGTTCAGCCATGCGTTCAAACGCTGGACGCAGGAAACCCCCAACGCCTGGCGCAAGCGGTTGCTGGGCCGCGCGCCGGGATAGCCACCGTCGCCTTTCGGCAATATTTGGCAGATAGGAGGCGGTTTCAAACGCAGCGGTGGGTACGCCCTCCGGTGCGGAAAAGCGCGCTTTTCGCCCGTTTTATGCGCTCAAAACACCACTAAAATCCGCTAAAAATTAGAATAGCGATTCAAATCTCCGAGTTGACCCGGGGCGCTGGCGTGCCTACGATGACATTCATCAATGTCACAATCAATGATGTTGCGACGCAATGCGGCACCCTGCCGTGCACGCCAGCGACACGAGAGACAGCTTATGAATGCGCCAGCAGACCTGCCCCCGGAGTTATCCACAGCCCAGCCGTCACCGGAGGGGCACGGCCCCACCGAGCACATCGATATCGCCATCATCGGCACCGGCTTCGCCGGGCTGGGCATGGCGATCCGCCTCAAGCAGGCAGGCCTGCATGACTTCGCGCTGTTCGAGAAGGCCGCCTCGGTGGGGGGCACATGGCGCGACAACCACTATCCGGGCTGCGCCTGCGATGTGCAGTCGCACCTGTACTCGTTCTCCTTCGCGCCCAACCCCAACTGGTCGCGCATGTTTTCGCCGCAACCGGAGATCCGTGCTTACCTGGAGCGCTGCACCGACCAGTTCCGCCTGCGCCCCCACCTGCGCCTGAACCACGAACTGCGCCGCGCCGCGTGGGACGACGCCAGCGGCACGTGGCAGCTCGACATGGCCGATGGCAAGCGCGTGCAGGCTCGCGTGCTGGTGTCGGGCATGGGCGGCCTGAGCCGGCCGGCTTATCCCGATATCCCGGGCCTGGCGCGCTTTCGCGGCGAGGCGTTTCACTCGCAGCACTGGAACCATGACTACGCGCTGGCGGGCAAGCGCGTGGCGGTGATCGGCACTGGCGCCAGCGCCATCCAGTTCGTGCCGCAGATCGCTGCGCAGGTGGCGCACCTGGACCTGTTCCAGCGCACGCCGCCGTGGATCATGCCCAAGCCCGATCGCAAGGTGTCAGCCGCCGAGCGCTGGCTGTTCCGCCGCCTGCCGCTCACGCAAAAGCTGATGCGCACCGGCATCTACTGGGCGCTGGAGTCGCGCGTGCTTGGCTTCGTGGTGCATCCCAAGCTGATGACGGTGGTGGCGCGCATTGCGCGCCGCCATATCAAGCGGCAGATCGCCGATCCCGCGCTGCGTGCCACCGTCACGCCGGACTACACCATCGGCTGCAAGCGCGTGCTGATCTCCAACGACTACTACCCCGCGCTGGCGCGCGCCAATGTGGATGTGGTGACGCACGGCATCGACCACGTGGACGAAGACGCCATCGTGATGCGCGACGGCACCCGCCGCAAGGCGGACTGCATCATCTTTGGCACTGGTTTTCACGCCACCGACCCGATTCCGCGCGGCGCCATCCTCGGCCAGCGCGGCGCCGACCTGCTCGACGCCTGGCGCGATGGCGCCGAGGCGTACCTGGGCACCACCGTGGCCGGCTTCCCCAACCTGTTCCTGGTGGTGGGGCCGAACACCGGCCTGGGCCATAGCTCGATGGTGTTCATGATCGAGTCGCAGGTGAACTACATCCTCGGCGCGCTCAAGGCCATGGGCCAGCAGCGTGTGCAGGCCATCGACGTGCGCCCGCCCGCGCAGCGCGACTACAACGCGGGGCTGCAACGCAAGCTGGCGGGCGCGGTGTGGTCGGAGGGCGGCTGCGTGAGCTGGTACCTCGACCCCAAGACCGGCAAGAACACCACGCTGTGGCCCGGGTTCACCTGGCAGTTCCGCCGCGCCACCGCACGCTTTCGCATGGCCGACTACGAGATTCGTCCGCTGATGCACCACACGCTCACACCCAACGCACCCAACGCAGCCCACCAGGCCATCGAGGCGTGAGCGCGTTGCGTGCCCGGCCGCGAGCCAGACCAGAAGAACACCGAGGAGACACTGCATGAAGGATTTCAAGAACAAGGTGGCCGCCATTACCGGCGCAGGCTCCGGCATGGGCCGCTCGCTGGCGCTCGCGCTGGCGCTCGAAGGCTGCCAGCTGGCGCTGTCGGACCGCAACGAAAAAGGCCTCGCGCAGACGGTGGCCGAGGTCATGCGCGCGGCGCCGGGCCTGGTGTTCACGCAGCACTGCGTGGATGTATCGGACCGCGCCGCGATGTACGCCTGGGCCGAGCAGGCCGCGCGCGCGCACGGGCGCATCAACCTGATTTTCAACAACGCCGGCGTGGCGCTGTCGAGCACCATCGAGGGCATGAGCTACGATGACCTCGAATGGATCATGGGCATCAACTTCTGGGGCGTGGTGCATGGCACCAAGGCGTTCCTGCCCTACCTGAAGGCCAGCGGCGAAGGCCACGTGATCAATACGTCGAGCATCTTCGGCATCTTCGCGCAGCCCGGCATGAGCGGCTACAACGCGAGCAAGTATGCGGTGCGCGGCTTCACGGAATCGCTGCGCCAGGAGCTCGACATGCAGGCCTGCGGCGTGTCCGCGACCTGCGTGCACCCGGGCGGCATCAAGACCAATATCGCGCAGGCCAGCCGCATCTCCGCGAACGTCACCGGCTTCCTGGTGCACGACGAGCAGCAGGGCCGCGATGAGTTCGAGAAGTACTTCATCACCACGGCGGACAAGGCCGCGCGCGTGATCCTCAATGGCGTGCGCCACAACCGCCGCCGCGTGCTGATTGGACCGGATGCGGTTGCCGCCGACATGATGGCGCGGCTGCTGCCCGCGGCCTACCAGAAGCTGGTGGTGTTCGACGCGCGCCGCAAAGGCCCGCTCGGCAAGCCTGCCGCGGACGTGCCCAACACGGTGCCGGCCAAGGCCAGCGGCCATGGCGGAGACGCGCAATGAACCGCGTCGCCATGCCGGCGGACAGCCGCCTCTCGCAGCCACCCGGCGCGCTTACGCGCTGGTTCGGCCAGGGCCGCGTAGGGCTGTTCAGCCTGTCGCGTGAAACGCTCGCCAGACGCTACGCGCTGCCTGCTTCGCGCTGGGTGCAGGTCATGGGCACGCTCGTGCATTACACCGATGAAGGCGTGCCCGGCGGCGAGCCGCTGCTGCTGATCCACGGCTTCGGCGCCTCGCTGCACACCTGGCAAGGCGTGCTGCCGGCACTCGCGCAACGCTATCGCGTGCTGCGCGTGGACCTGCCACCCTTTGGCCTGACCGGGCCGTTGCGCGATGCGCGCGGGCGCATTCTCACCATGGATGTGGACACGTACCGCCGTTTCATCGACGCCTTCTGCGACGCCATCCACCTGCAGCGCGCCAGCGTCATCGGCAACTCCCTGGGCGGCCTGATCGCATGGGACATGGCCGCGCGCCATCCCGGGCGCGTCGACAAGATGGTGCTGATCGATGCCGCCGGTTTCCCGATGAAGCTGCCGCTCTATATCGCGCTGTTCAACCACGCGCCGGTGCGCTGGTCGGCGCCGTGGCTGCTGCCGGAGTGCGTGATCCGCGCCGCCACGCGCGACGTCTACGGCGACGCCTCGCGGGTGGACGAAGGCACCTTCCGCCGCTATGTCGATTTCTTCTACGCCGAGGGCAGCCGCGAAGCGGTTGGCCGCATGGTGCCCAAGCTGGATTTCGACGCGCTCGACACGCAAGCGCTCAACGCCATCCGCTCGCCCACGCTGGTGCTGTGGGGCGAGCGTGACCGCTGGATCCCGCCGGCGCATGCGCAAGCCTTTGCCGGGCGCATCCCGGGCGCGCGGCTACAGCGCTACGCAGGCCTGGGCCATATCCCGATGGAAGAGGATCCGCCACGCGTGGCGGCGGACCTGCTGCCTTTTCTCGACGGGCGCTGAGGCCACCGCCGAAATACGCAACGCACCCGACGCACCCGACGCACCCGACGTCTCCCACGAATCGACAGGAGTACTCATCATGATGCCAGTCCGACGCGATGTGCATCCCCACTTGCCCGCCAGCCGCATCGGCGACTGGCACGTGCGGGGCCGCCATGTCACCCACTTCGTCAACGCGCTCTCGATCTTCTTTCCGGCGGGCGAACGCTTCTTCATGGACAGCGTGCGCGCCTATCGCGACGACGTGACCGACCCCGAGCTCAAGCGTGCCATCGCGGGTTTTATCGGCCAGGAGGCCATGCACACGCGCGAGCACATTCTCTACAACCGGCTGATGACGGATGCGGGCCTGCCCGCCGAGCCGCTCGATCGGTTCGTCGGCAAACTGCTCAACGTGCTGCGCAAGATACTGCCCAAGTCATGGCAGCTCGCTCACACCATCGCGCTCGAGCACTACACCGCGATGCTTGCCGGCGGGCTGCTGGCGGACCCGGACCAGATGGGCGGTTCCGAGCCCGGCTATCACCAGGTGTGGATCTGGCACGCGCTGGAAGAGACCGAGCACAAGGCGGTGGCCTACGACGTGTGGAATGCCGTGATGAAGCCGGGGCTATCTCGCTATCTGCTGCGCACCTTCACCATGCTTACCACCACGGTGACGTTCTGGGCGATGGTGTTCGTGTTCCACATCCGGCTGGTGATGGCGGATCGCGAGTGCCGCAACAAGCTCGGCGGCTTTGGCGGCGTGGTGCGTTTCCTGTGGGGCAAGCCCGGCGTGCTGCGCAAGATGATTCCGGAGTGGTTCGATTATTTCCGGCCGGGCTTCCACCCGTGGGATCACGACAACCGTGCGCAGCTGGCGCGCATCGAGCCGCTGATCGCGGAGATCGAGGCCACTTCCGCGCGGGCCGGCGTATCCAGCCGGGCGCCCTCGGTGAGGGCCGCGGCATGAAGGTCTGGCAGTGTGAGATTTGCGGGCTTGTCTATGACGAAGCCGCTGGCATGCCGGAGCATGGCATCGCGCCCGGCACGGCATGGAGTGCTGTGCCGGAGGACTGGAGCTGCCCCGATTGCGGCATGCGCAAGGGCGATTTCCAGATGGTGGCGCTTTAGGTAGCTGGCCCGCTCACGCAGCTTGCGCGGGAGAGAGAGGGAGTGAGCGGGCACGTACCTATATCAGCGCCTGGCCTTGCGCGGCCCAGCTTTCGGCGCCTTGTTCTTGCCGTCTTCCGGCGCGTCGTGCAAGTGCTCGATGATGGCCGCCACGCGGTCGCCGAGGTATTTATTGGCCGACTGTTCCATGGCCCGCATCATCTCCGCTTCTACCGCCACCATGGCCAGCGGGCGGATGCGCCAGAGGATATCCACCAGCCGCGGCACGTCCTGCGGCGGTGGCAGCTTGCCTTCACCGAAGCGGTCCAGCTCGCGCACCACCATGGCCACGATCCGGTCCGATACGGCTTCGAAGTGCCCGCGTGCGTGCTCGACGATGGACAGCACGTCTTCCAGCGGAAATCCCGCGCGCGCGATCTCCGCGCCGGCGGCCAGCGTGCGCGGGCTGCGTGCGAGGTAGCCCATGCCGTCCGGCTCCAGCAGGCCGAGCGCGATGGCCTTGGCCAGCGCCGGGCGCGATATCGCGCGGCCGAACAGCTTGGCCAGCGCCAGGTAGGAATAGTGGCGCGGCGCTTCGTCGGTCCACGGGCTGCTGATGGCGGATTCCAGCCCGAGGATGGAGCGCAGGTCGTGCCCTTCCACGATGGCCTTGAGCAGCTCCTGGATATTGTTCAGCGTGTAGCCGCGCGCCAGCAGGTGGTTGATCAGCCGTAGCCGGCCCAGGTGCGTCTGCGTGTAGATGCCCACCCGGCCGCGCCGCTCGGGTGGATCGATCAGGCCGCGGTCCTGGTAGGAGCGCACGTTGCGCACCGTGGTGCCGGCCGCCCGCGCCAGTTCGTCGATGGTGTATTCCGGCGGCGTGCCATTGCCGTTGCCGGAGCCGGCGGCATCGTGGGCGGCGGACGCGGATGACGACGAGGAGGTGGGCGCAGTGCTGCGCTTGAAGAAGGCCATGGCAAAAATTCTACCCGAGTCGTGGGGCTGCCGTGTGTCGCATGCCGCGCGCTGCGCGCCGGGGCACGTACAGCTACAGCTACAATATTCGCAGCGCCGCTCTTCGCGACGGCGGCATTTGCCCGGATCGTCCCCATTCAACTTCTGCGCGCGCCCTGGCGCGAGTCCTTATGCATATCCGCTGGCTGGAGGATTTTGTGTGCCTGGCCCAGGCCGGCAGCCTTGCGCGTGCGGCGGAGCTGCGCAACGTCACGCCGCCGGCATTCGGGCGCCGCATGCAGGCGCTGGAAGTCTGGGCGGGCGCGCCGCTGATCGATCGCAGCGTGTTCCCGGTGCGCCTCACCGATGAGGGGCGGCAGTTCCTGGAGGCCGCGCAAAGCGCGCTGCGCACGCTGGACGATACGCGCATGTCGCTGCGCGCGGCGCATCGGGCCGATGCCAGCACCGTGGTGATCGTCACCGGCAAGACACTGGCGCGCTCGATGGTGCCCGCGTGGCTGGCCGGCCTGCGCCATGCGTTGCGCAACGACAAGGCGGCTGCGGGCTTTCGCACGCGGCTTTCCACCTTTCCCACGCACGACGCGCTGGCGATCTTCACCGAAGGCGACGCGGATTTCCTGCTTTGCTACAACTCGCCGGAGCAGCCGGTGACGCTGGACAGCACGCGCTACCAGTACCACTTCGTGGGCGAGGAGCGCCTTGTTTGCGTGAGCGCGGCGGCGGATGGCGGCGGGCCACAGTACAAGTTGCTCGCACGCGGCCAGCGCGCCCCGGTGCCGATGATCGCCTACGCGCAGGCGCTGACCCTGGGCCGCATGGTCAACGGCGAGATCGCGCGGCGCGGGCTGGCCAGCCGGCTCGACGTGATCGCGGTCAGCGACTTCGCCGAATCCGTGCATGAAATGGTGCGCCAGCGCATGGGCCTGGCGTGGCTGCCCGCGCGGCTGATCGCTGATGACCTGCACGCCGGTCGCCTGGTGCGCGCCGGGCTGGAGGTGGGCGGCGACACGGACCTCGTGATGCAGATCCTGCTGTATCGCCCGCGCGCGCCCATGCGGGCGCTGGGCGAGGCCTTCTGGCATGCGGCGGTGGCGGGCTAGCCGTCCGGCGCCACGCGCTGGGTCCGCCTTGGCGCGGGCCGCGGCCTGATCCCGCCCCCGATCCCCCACCCTTGCCAAAACGGCAAGCGCTATTGCCAAAGCCGCACGTTGCTGCGCCTGCACGCTCTCTAAGATCGCCGCATACCTGCATACCTTGCCTGTCTGCATACGGCGCAAATCTAAAAACGGAGAGACCTGCCATGAACAAACTGCTGCGTGCGGCTGCTGCCGCATCCTTCTGCCTGCTTGCCGGCGGCGCTGCCGCCTCGGGCTGGCCGACCAAGCCGATTTCCCTGGTGGTAGGCTACACCGCGGGCGGCAGCGTCGACCTGGTGGCGCGCACCATCGCGCCGGAACTGGGCAAGCGCCTGGGCCAGAGCGTGGTGATCGAGAACCTGGGCGGCGCGGGCGGCACCATCGGCGCGTCCAAGGTGGTCAAGGCCGACGCCGACGGCTACACGCTGCTGATGGGCTCGGGCAGCGAGGTCTCGATCGCGCGCCTGACCAACCCCGCCGTGCGCTACGACGGCGAGCGCGACCTGGCGCCGATCACCTTCGTCGGCACCCAGCCGATGGTGCTGGTGGGCAAGTCCGCGCTGCCGGCCAAGAACGCCGACGAGCTGATCGCGCTGGCCAAGGCGCAGCCGGGCAAGCTGGCCTATGCGTCGTCCGGCGTGGGTACGCCGCTGAACCTGGCCGGCGAGCTGATCAAGCAGCAAGGCAAGGTCAACATCACCCATGTGCCTTATAAGGGTGCGTCCGCCATGTCCACCGACCTGCTCGGCGGCCAGATCGACCTCGCCGTGATGGTGCTGTCGTCGGCGCTGCCGCATATCCAGGCTGGCCGGGTCAAGGCCTACGGCGTGACCGAAGGGCACCGCGCCCAGGTGGCGCCCAACGTGCCCGCGCTGGCGGAAAGCAGCGCGCTCAAGGGCGTGGACATGGGCGTGTGGTTTGGCCTGATGGCGCCGGCCAATACGCCGCGCGCCGTGGTCGATCGCCTGAACACCGAGATGCAGGCCGTGCTGGCCATGCCCGACGTGAAGAAGAAGCTGGCCGAGGCCGGCGTGGAAGTGGCACCGGGCGGCCCGGGCCAGTTCGCCAGCTTTATCAAGCGCGAGACGGTGAAGTACAAGAGCATCGTCCAGACAGCCGGCATTCACGAATAAGGGGACGGCGGTAGGCGTACCATTTGCTTGTCGCAAGTGGCGGTGCCGGCGGTTGCCGCCCGCCCGCCTTTCCCAGCTACTTTCGCTACTTTCGCTGTTCAGCCGCTATCACTGGCAATCTTGCCGACCAAAAAAACATGACGACCACTGCCCCCAGCTTCGACGCTTACCCGGTCGAAGTCGAATTCCCCGATATCTCCGCCTACGCCGCCGGCAACGCCGGCGTGCCCTATGTCCACACCTTCGACAGCGGCGTGCCCGGCCCGCACGTGATGGTCAATGCGCTGACCCACGGCAACGAGGTGTGCGGTGCCATCACCGTCAAGGCGCTGCTGGACCTGGGCCTGCGCCCGCGCCGCGGCCGCCTGACGCTGGCCTTTGCCAACGTCGACGCGTACCACAGCTTCGATGCCGCCCGCCCGGATGCGTCGCGCTATGTCGACCAGGATTTCAACCGCGTGTGGACGGCCGCCGTGCTCGACGACACCACCCGTGACTCGTCCGAGCTGCGCCGCGCGCGCGCCATGCGCCCGGTCATCGATACCGTGGACCTGCTGCTCGACCTGCACTCCATGCACGAGAAAAGCCTGCCGCTGATCGTGTCCGGCCCGCTCGACAAGGGCATTGCCCTGTCGCGCGCTGTGGGCGCGCCTGCCAATGTGATCGTGGACGAGGGCCATCCGGAAGGACGGCGCATGCGCGACTACGAGGGCTTTGGCGACCCGGCCAGCGCCAGGAACGCACTGCTGATCGAATGCGGCCAGCACTGGGAAACCGCTGCCGTGGGCGTGGCCCAGGACAGCACCGCGCGCTTCCTGCTCCATGCCGGCGTGATCGATGCGGGTGACGTGCCAGCCGGCTGGCTCCTGCCCGTGGCACCGCAGCGGGTGGTACGCGTGACCGAGCCCGTGGTCGCCAGCAGCATGGATTTCCGCTTCGCCGGCCCATACACCGGGCTGGAAACCTTCGCCGAAGCCGGCACCGTGATCGGCTGGCGCGACGGCGAGCCGGTGGTCACGCCGTATCCGGATTGCGTGCTGGTGATGCCGTCGCTGCGCCAACTGCGCCCGGGCGTGACCGTGGTGCGGCTGGGGCAGCTGGTAGGTTGAGCGGTTGATGCAAGTGCACAAAAACGCACTTATCGCTGCAATGGGTACGCCGTCGTCAAGGCGGCGGGCCGGCAGATCCTCGTAGGCCTTCGTAGATCCGATAGGCGCAGGATCCGCGTCAGGCGGCGGTGTTCAGGCCGGTGTAGCCGGCGATTGCGGGGCGGCCGGCGCGGCCGGCGTGCCGGCCGTGGACGGCTTTGGCCGCATGCCGGGCAGCAATTGCTCGAACAGCTCGTCGATCTTCATCTCGGGCGGGACCAGGTTGCTCAGGTTGATGCCGCCGGCGCTGCGCAGGGCGTCGTAATTCGCCTTGCCGGCGCGCTCGCCGTTGATATAGACGATGATCTCCGCCGTACTCAGGAAATCGCGCCAGTAGGTCTGGCGTTGCATGTAGACCGTGGCGGTATAGGGGCATGACGCCACCGACGCGCCGGGCGACAGCATCTTGAACTCAAAGCCGCGCTGCTGCACCGAGTCGCGGACGAATTCCGCATAGGCATTGCCGCCGCTGCCCGGGTTGGCGATCACGCAAAACAGCGTGCCGTCGGCGGGCTGCATGGAGGCGATACGGTCGCCGCGGTCGACCGGGACGACGGCCTGGTACGTGGCGCAGCCGGTGGCCAGCAAGCCTAGGCTGGCGGCTAGCAGTGCTTTTTTCATGATGTTCCTGGAAACGCTGGTGCAAGGGTGCCGAACCGTGTTGTCGGCAAGCGCGCCAGGCAACTTTAGGCCATTGCGGCGGCGGCAATCGTTGGAACAGAGCGGGTAAACCGGTCCTGTGCCGGTTCTGCGGCTCGCCCGAGGTTCACCTCAGAGCACAATGGCCTGGCGGCAGCGTAGCGCCATCACCTGCGCCTCGAAGGCGCGGGCCGCGCGCTGCGCGAGCTGGTCGCGGCGGCCGCCCGGGCGGCCACGATCCACGGCGAGGTGACCGAGCCCGGTCACCTGCCATTCGCGGCGCGTGATGGCGAGGATGTTGGCGAGAGCCTGGACTTGCTGGACTTGGCGGGCAGGCAGCGTGCCCCGGGAGAGATCTTCCATCATGATATGCAGCGCGGCCCTCGCTCCATGGGAGCTTCGGGCCTTGTCCCGTCGTTGACGTTTATTCGTATCGTGATGGAAAGATACACAACGCCGGAACGCGCCATTATCGATAGCGCACCGATCCTGCTGTGGGATGTGTCCTACAAGCCGCCGGAGTGGCGATTGGCGTACGGCCTTGCTCTCCTCGCCCCCTGAGGGGAGAGGGAGAGACAGCCGTCGTCATGGCGCGCGGTCTTGGCCCGGTTGGTGGCCTCAGGCCTTTGCCGCCCCCCCGCTGGCCATCGTGCCCACCACCATCAGGCAGATCGCGGCAAGGAACACTCCCACCAGCAGGATCTGCAGGCGCCCCACCGGGCGGCCCTTCAGGAAAGCGTTGCTGATGAACGGTGGCGAGACCAGGCCCACCACGGTGACAATCAGGATGGTCAGGGCGAGTACGGAAAGCAGGGTTTGCATGCTGGATGTCGATCTGGGTAAATCTGGGTAAGTCAGTGCTCGCGCTCAGTTGGCGCCGCCACGCACAAGGCAATCTTCGAGGACCGGCGAGCCCTCCACCTGGCCCGCGCCGGTGCATTCCACGGCCACTTTCTGTCCGCGCCGGACCATGGTGCCGCGTGCCTCGACCTCGCAGGTGCGCCCGGCGGGGCCGCAGATCTGGATCGGCAGGAGCTTGGCGCGCACCACCAGGGTCGGGCTATTGGAGCGGATATCCAGGAAGACCGTGTCGTTTCCCTCGCGCCGCACGCCGCTGGCCACGCCCTCCACGATGAAATACTTGCCCAGGTAGCGGTCGTTGGCCGCGCCAGCGTTCTCCTGGTAATCGTCGACAAGGGTGTCCGCCTGGTATTGCGGCAGGATGTCGGTGGAGCGGTTCGGGTCGATGCTGATCGGGTCCAGCGTGCCGTTCTTGGGCACGCCGCGCGCGCCGGCGTTGGGCTCCGGCACCGCCGCGGACGCTGCCGTGACCGGCTCGGGGGCCGGCTCTTCCTGCTGCTCTTCATGGTTGCCGGTGAGCCACAACATGCCAAGGACGGCAAGGGCGACAACGCCGATAAGGATTTGCTGGGTACGGTTCAACATCCGGGGTTTCCTGCGATAGAAATAGGCCATTGCGCTGGCAGGCACCGGTCGCGCGCATCGAGCGCGCGCGCTGCGTGCCGGCGCACTCGGCTCGGCTGCCAGCCCGCCTGTGGCAAGGCCTGGCGGTGCCAGGCCGGACGCTCGGGCGGGGCTTGCCAAAAAAGTTGCCCACAGCTTTGCCCACAGGGTTGTTCGGTCTTCTCCACAGACTTGTCCACAGCCTGGGCGGGGTGCCATGTGGGGATCCGGGTGGGCATGCGCATGCACTTCATGGCGATGGCGTGACGTAAGGCTGGCTTGCTACGGGGCTGCCGGGCTGCGCCGCATCAAGGCGCAACCGGCAAGCCGCGATCAGTGAAGGTGCCGCAGCCCGGTTTCGTCGTCGTCTTCGTCCTCGTCTTCCCAGTCTTCATGTTCGACCGGGGTGTCCGGCGCCATGTCGAACACCATCGAGTGGTGCTGCACGGTGAACCAGTCACGGAACTGCTGCAGCGTCAGCGTCTGCGGCCACAGGCTTTCGTCGAACCACTCCCCCAGCATGAATTCGAACAAGGCGCGCCAGCGCTGTTCCACCCACTGCAGCGCCTCCGACGTGGTCGAGACATCGTCCGGCACCAGGAACACACTCTGGTCCTCGCGTACATGCTCAAGGGTCAGCGTGGCTACCGGGTCGATATCCACGGCCATGATCCATTCGAAGAAAGGCTGCTGCGGCACCAATACGACGAGCGAGCGATTGAGGGTAAAGCGGGGATGATCGGTCATGGCAGGGGCTCGTTCGCTGAAACGGCCCATTGTAGCGGTTGGCCGTGCCCGCATGCGATTCATTGGTGGAGCGGCGGCCCAGCACTGCCAGGCCGCCGCCCGCCGCGGATCAGCACGCCTAGATGATGGGCCGCCCGCGCCTGGCGGGGTCGGCGCCAAATGTGTCCCGTGCCGGCAAGGCGGCGGATGGCGGGGGTTGCGCTGGTGTGGGAACCCGGTTGGGGAACAGCTTGTCCTTGAGCCCCAGGCAGCGTTTTTCGATCAGGTGCCAGCTCAACAAGGCCGCTGCGATGGAGGCGCACAGGCACGCCGCCGAAAAGCCTAGCTGCCACGGGATCTGGCTGCCGAACAGCAGGCGCGGCTCACCGAACACCTTGACCGCCGCCACGCGGATGATCGGGTGGAACACGTAAAGCGCGTAGCTGTACTTGCCCAGGAACACCAGGTACCGGTTGCTGAACACGGCGTGCCGGTCCGTGGCGCAGGCCGCGTAGATCAGGCCCACCGCCACCATGGCAACCACCGAGAAGCCCACGGTGTAGATCAGCGGGCTGGATTCCAGCCGGGAACCCATGGCCGCGAGCCCGCCCGCCAGCACCAGCAGCGCCAACGGCGCCGCCTTCACCAGCCAGGGCTTGAAGTGCAATCCGCGCCGGACCGCCATCGCCAGCAAGGCGCCCGCCACCAGGCCATCCAGCCGGGCCGGCGTGAACACCGAAATGGCGTCCGCGCTGAAGCCTTGCAAGACCATGCCGACGCGCACCGCCAGCGTTCCCGCCAGCAGCACCAGGCAGAGCCGGCGCATGGCGGCCAACGGCAGCAGCAGCACCAGCAGGGGCCACACGGCGTAGAACTGCTCCTCGATGGCAAGCGACCACAAATGCCCCGCGCCCGCCCCGAAGAACGTGCCGGTCAGCGCCTGCTTGAGGTTGGACAGATACAGCACGAACCACGGCCAGCTGGCCTGCACCGCCTCCAGCTTGGCCTGCTCAAAGGCGCCGACGCGGTGCGAGATCAGCGGGAACACCAGCAGAAACAGGACGGCCAGGTAGAAGTAGTACAGCGGAAAGATGCGCAGCACGCGGCGCCCGTAGAACGCGCGCAGGTAGTCGGGCGCGCCCTTGGTGCGCAGCAGGATGCCCGTGATCAGGAAACCCGACAGCGCAAAGAAGATATCCACGCCAATCCACCCCGTCATCGACAACTGGTAGAACAGGCGGTCGAGCGGCAGGTCCGACACCAGGCCCACATGGGCAAAGTGATAGAGCATGACGATCAGGACCGCCAGGCCCCGCACACCGTCGAGCGCGCAAACGTGTGTACCGTCTCGGTTCATGTTCACTCCCTGCCTGGGATGGCCACGCCCGGCGCGGGCGGGCCCACCGGGCTGCCGTGGTGCAATGTCAAAAGGTACCGCGCGGCCTGGCCTGCGTTGGTGTGGCAGCCAACACAGGCCGACACAGGCCAACACGGCTCAACACGGCGCTACCCACAGGCCGGCGTGGCGCAACGCCCGCTTACAAGGCCTGCTGTGGCAAGTCCTGGAGCGGTTCCGCCTCGACGCTGCGCGCAGGCGCGCCGCCCTCCTCGCTCACCGCCTCCAGGGCTGTTGCCCGCGCTCGCTTGCCAAGCCAGCTCCTGAGCCGCAGGAAAGGCGCTTCGACCAGCAAGTAGCTCAGCGCCGCGGCTGCCAGTGCCTCCAGGATGCAAAAGGGGAAGCGCAGCGCCAGCGGCGACGCCGTGCTGGTAAACAGCTGCTGCCAGACGTACAAGCTGAACGAGATCGTGCCCACGAACACAAAGGCCTTGCTCCTGAGCAGGCGCGATATCCACAACTCGGGCCGCTCCACCACGGCAAGGATCAACAGGCCGACCGCCGCCGCCAGCGCCACCGGGCCATAGGTCGCCGTCCAGATGCCGCCGGCCAAGGTGCCGACGACCGGCAGGCCAAGCAGCAGTACCAGGATCAGCGCCGGCAGCACAAACGCACCGGCGAAGCGTGCGTTCAGTTGCGCCTTCAGCCGCTCGCGGTCCAGGGCGATATAGCATCCCATCAGCACCGGGTCCACGCCCGTGTGCAGCATCAACCCCAGTTGCCCGCGCAACGAAGGCGTCGTGAAATAGCAGAGCACCCTCACCAGCGGCATCAGCATGATCACCAGCAGCAGCCAACGCGGATCCTTGCCGCGCAGCAGCAGCAACAGCACTGGCGGCCACAGCCAGTAGAACTGCTCGTCCAGCGCCAGCGTCCAGAAATGGCCGAGCAGCCACGCGCCGGTGGGATGCGCCATGTTGACGTTGCCCAGCCCGAGCATCTCGGAGTAATTCCAGAGGTGTGCGGCCGCAAACAGGAGTTGCCTCGCATCCACATCGATCAGCCCGACAATGCCGAACAGGCCCAGCGCGATCAGGTAGACATAGAAAGCCGGCCAGATGCGCAGCGCGCGGCGGCCGTAGAAACGCATCAGCTTGATGGAGCCGCAGGCGCGCCACTCGGCCTGCAGCAGCTCCGTAATCAGGAAACCGCTCAGCACGAACGAGATGAACACGCCGACGCCGCCGTTCGCGAAATACCGCAGCGGCGCAAGCAATCCCGTGTACCCCCCCTTGGCCATGTGCTCCGCATGGCTGATGACCACCAGCATGACCGCAACGCTGCGAAGCCCGGTCAGCTCTAGAACGCGACGGCTCATTTTTCCTACCCCTCAAGGTGTCGGGGGGGGGGGCGCGGTACTCTGCCATGCCGCCCTCGCTTGCCGCCGCGCCACAACGCTCTGCGGCGTCGCGGTGGCCGCGCGCGGCGCGCGCAACCGGTGGGCATGCGGCATGAATCTAGCTTGCCCCGCAGGCGCGCTCTGTGCGCCGGCATACCAAGTGCGTGCTAACGTGGAGGAATGACAAACGCGCGGCTACCGGTTCGGCGGCAAGGAGGCAGGCGCCATGGGATTCAAGGTCGGAATGACGCTGGCGGCGGAGGGCCTGCTCTTTGCGGCCCTGCTGTTTGGCGCGGCGGGCACGCTGGCCTGGCCCGCCGCCTGGGCTTATCTCATCGTGTTTTTTGGCGGCGGCTATTGGCTCACGCAACGCCTGGCGCGGCACGATCCGGCACTGCTCGCCGAGCGCATGAAGATGCCGCTGCAACGCGGCCAGCCGTTCTGGGACAAGATCCTGCTGCCGTTCGTGCTCGTGGCGTGGATCGCCTGGATGGTGCTGATGGGCCTGGATGCGGTGCGCTTTCACTGGTCCGCGATGCCGCTGTGGCTGCAGTGCCTGGGCGCGGTGCTGCTGGTGCTGTCATTTCTCGGGATCGACCGCGTGTTTCACGAAAACACCTTCCTCGCGGCCGTGGTCAGGATCCAGGCCGAGCGCGGGCACCAGGTGGTGTCGAGCGGCCCCTACGCCGTGGTTCGCCACCCGCTCTACGCCACCATGCTGGTGTTCCTGCCGGCCAATGCGCTGATGCTCGGCTCCTGGTACGGCGTGGCCGCATCGCTGGTGCTCATTGGCGCCATCGTGTTTCGCACGGCAATGGAAGACCGCGAGCTGCAGCGCGGCCTCAAGGGCTACGCGGCCTATGCGGCCCGGGTGCGATACCGGCTGGTCCCGTTCGTCTGGTAGTTCGTCAGGCGTCAGGCAGGCAGCCGGTCTTTGCTGCGGTCTTTGCCTCTTATTGCAGGGGATTGCCGGCGATCAGCGCATCGCAGCCTCAATGAATCTGCATCCCGCGCATGGCGTGGATGCGGTCGTGATGCCACTGTATGCCCTCGTACTGGCGCTGCACCACCGCGCGGATCTCGGGCGGCATGTCCTTCGTCAGTGCCGACTGGTACTCGCGTCTCGCTGTTTCCTCATCGCGCTCGCACAACTGCAGCACCGCATCGTCGTTGTGCGGCGCGATCACGTGCAACACTTCCATCCAGCCGCGGTGCAGCGTGCCACCCATGCTGCCGCGATCCCGGGGCTCCGCGCCAAGCGATGTCACCAGTGCCTGCAACTCCATCACCGAGGCGCGGCACGATTCCGCCGTGCCCGTGAGGATCGCGCGTATCTCGGGGTTATGCACCTCGCGGGCGCCGGTCGTGCAGCTGAGCTCGCCGTCCTTGCCGACCTCGATCAGGTGGTTCAGGGTGCCGACGATTTGTCCTTGCGCGTTGGTCATGATGATCTCCTTGCCGGTCTTGCATGGACAGGAGCCCGTGCGAATTCTCGTGCGAATTCTCGTGTGAACCCCCGCGTACATCCGCGCCGCACGCTACACGCCTGGCGTCGATGCCGCTCCGGGATTCGGGTCCCTGCTTCCTGTGCTTGCTTTGCCTGGTTGGCTTGCCGCGCGGCACTTCTGCTTATGGCTCGCGCGCTGGCAGCCGCGTGGACCAGCGCCGGGCGAGATGGGGGTGGGATTTCAGTATAGGAGGGTGTGCGGACTCGTTGGGGGGAGCGCTGACCGGTTTGTGCGCCGCAGCTTGCCGGAACCGGCCCGCATGCGCTTGCCTGCACTTTGCGCTAGCCAAGCCACAAAAAAACCGCAAAATCTGCAAACCGGCCGCCGGTAGATTGCACGCCATGGAGACCACATGAAACCCGAGACCCGAATCCAGTACGCCCAACGCATGGAACCCGTCCTGCGGTGGCTGGCAAGCCACCCCGACGCGGACCCGGAGCTGTACCAGCTGGCCGACCTGGCCTGCCTGTCGCCGTATCACTTCCATCGCGTCTATCGCGCCATGATGGGAGAAACGGTGAACGCCACGGTACAACGCCTGCGCATGCACCGTGCGGCAATCGCACTGGCGGGTACCGAAGTTTCATTGCGTGATGTGGCGCTGCGCGCCGGCTACGAGTCGGACGCGGCGTTCAACCGGGCATTTGGCGCGGCCTTCGGCATCCCGCCGGGGCGGTATCGCGCAGCCCGCTCCGGTCCCTTCAACCCTCAGGAGCTAGGCATGTATCCCATCACGATCGAAACCTTTCCCGGCACCGTTCTGGCCACGCTGCCCCATCGTGGCAGCTATCAGGAAATCGGCCCGGTGTTCACCCGCGTCTTCATGCTGGCGGCCAGCCGGGGCCTTGCCAGCCCGGACGCCACCGGTTTTGGCGTGTACTTCAGCGATCCCGAGCAGGTGCCGGTAGCGCAATTGCGCTCGCTGGCCGGCATGCCGGTTGCGCCAGATGCCGACCTGGGCGAGGAACTGGAGCGATTCGAAATCCCGGCGGGCCGCTGCGCGATACTGACTTACACAGGCCCCTACAACGAGATGGGCAAGGCGTACAACTGGATGTTCTCGGAATGGCTGCCGACAAGCGGGGCCGTGCCGGCGGACTTTCCCATGTTCGAGCAATACGTGAACGATCCTCGCACCACGCCGCCCGCGCAGTTGCAGACGCGGATCTGCATGCCGGTGAAGTAGGGCTGAAGCAGGCCCGAACCAGGCCCGAACCAGGCTTACTTGCCAATACAAAACCGCGTAAAAATCGTCCCCAGCAGATCATCGCTGCTGAACTCGCCGGTGATGCTGTTGAGATGGTCCTGCGCCAGGCGCAGTTCTTCGGCGAACAGGTCCAGCGCCTGCGCCTCTTGCGCTGCGCGCTCTTCGGCCAGGTCCAGGTGCGATTGCGCGTTGCGCAGCGCGGTGAGGTGCCGCTCGCGCGCGAGGAAGGTGCCTTCGTTGCCTGATTGCCAGCCTACCAGCCGCAGCAACTGGCCGCGCAGCAGGTCGATGCCGGCGCCGGTGCGCGCGGAGATCCATACCTCGGCCGGGTTCGGGCCGATGGCGGCCACCACGTGCGGGCGATCCGCGCCGAAGTGGCGCTCGCCTACCTTGGGCGCCAGGTCGATCTTGTTGACCACGCGCAGGATCGGCGAGCCCGGCGGCAGGTGGCCGGAGAGGCGGTCGTCGATGGCGTCGTCGATTTCCGACAAGCCGTGCTCCACGTAGTCGGCCGCGTCCACCAGGTGCAGCACCAGGTCGGCGCGGCCCACGGCTTCCCAGGTGCGCTCGATGCCGATGCGCTCGACTTCGTCGGTGGCGTCTTCGCGCAGGCCGGCGGTGTCGATGATATGCAGCGGGATGCCTTCGATCTGGATGGTCTCGCGCACACGGTCGCGCGTGGTGCCGGGGATCGGTGTGACGATGGCGAGCTCCGCGCCGGCTAGCGCGTTGAGCAGCGACGACTTGCCCACATTGGGCTGGCCCGCCAGCACCACCGACAAGCCCTCGCGCAGCAGCGAGCCCTGCTTGGCCTGCGCCAGCACGCCGCCCAGCGCATCACGGATAGTTGCCAGCTGGCCGCGTGCGTTGGACGCTTCCAGAAAGTCGATCTCTTCCTCGGGGAAATCCAGCGTGGCTTCCACCAGCATGCGCAGGTGGATCACCTGCTCCACCAGCGCGCGGATGGCGTCGGAGAACACGCCCTCCATGGAGCGCGCGGCCGAGCGCGCGGCGGCTTCGGTGCTGGCCTCGATCAGGTCGGCCACGGCTTCCGCCTGGGCCAGGTCGAGCTTGTCATTCAGAAAGGCGCGGCGCGTGAACTCGCCGGGCTCGGCCAGGCGCAGGCCCGTCTCGCGGCCGGCATCCAGGCAGCGCGCCAGCAGCATCTGCATCACCACCGGGCCGCCGTGGCCCTGCAGCTCCAGCACTTCCTCGCCGGTGTACGAGTGCGGCGCGGGGAAGTACAGCGCCAGGCCGTGGTCGATCGCCTTGCCGTGCGCATCCAGGAACGGCAGATAGGTGGCGTGGCGGGCTTTCAGCGCCTGGCCACACACGGCCTGCGCAATCGCGCTCACGTCGGGGCCGGACACGCGCACCACGCCGATGCCGCCGCGCCCGGGCGCGGTAGCAATGGCGGCGATGGGCGTGGCGCGAGCGGAACGAGGCTGGAGGGAGTGGGTTGCGGTCATGGCGGTCGTGGCAGTCATGGCGATATTGTCGCAGATCGATCCGGCGCAACCGTGGTACCCGGCACATCCGCTGCGGGCATGTTCAGGCACTCCATCATCAGGCGGCGTGCCACCGCGCCGTCGATCAGGTCGCCCAGGCTGCCTTGGCGCTTCACCAGCTTGCGGTGCAGGTGCTTGGCATAGCGCTTGGCCAGAACCGGCTTCAGGGCCTCGATCACATAGCGCAGCCGCTTGCTGCCAATGCGAAAGCGATGCACGCGCGCCAGGTCTTCCGAGCGCGCGGCGCGCGCCAGCGACGTCACGCGCTTGCACGCGCGGCGCACCCGCCGGCGCGCGAACACCGCCAGCCGGTCCTGCGCGGCGGCGCCTGCCCCCTGCGCGCCGCCCGCGCCCAGGTGCGTGAGGTCGCGGTGCAGCACGGGCAGTGGCCAGTGCTGGTGTTCGGTGAGTTGCGCCAGCATGGTGGCGCGTGCGTAGTGGCGGCGCGTAATCGCCGTGTCATGCACCGCCAGCAGCACCGGATCCTCCGGCTGCAAGTCCAGCGCCGGGCGCAAGGTCTGGCTGATGAACACGTCCCAGTCGCGCACATCGCTGGCGGCCTGCGCCAGCTTGCGCAGGCAATCATCCCAGCGCGCGCGGATGGCCTTCGGCAGGGCCGGGGCAAATGCCCAGCACACGGCGCGCAGATGCCGCACCGCCACGCGCAACGCATGCACATCATCGGGATGGTCGCGCCGGTGCAGGGCATCCAGCTGATCGGCAACCGCCACCAGGCCCGCATCGCCAAGCGCGATGAAGGCATCGATGGCGCGCATGCGGGGGTGCAGCTGCATGGGAAGGTTGGCGGCGCGCATGGCGTATCGGCGTGGGCGTATCTACCGGAACAGCCTGATCTTGCGGAGGCCAGCTTCAGGGCACGTTTCCCGGCACGTTTCAGGGCACGTCTAATCAGTGTAGGCGATTGTGCCGGTTGCGCCGCACTCCATTGACAGCCTGCGCGCTTCGGGTTGCAATGCGTGCTGGCAACGCCAGCCGGCCAGCCATCACAAGGCCGTACCCGATCACCACCAGTGCGAGGAGCAGCGCCATGTCCACCGAACAAGAACGGCTTTTGCTGCGCGACACCATCGAGGCCAGCTTTCGCCAGGCGGCCTTTGTCGCGGACGTAGGCATCCGGCTGGTGGATTGCGGGCCGGGCTGGTGCGAGAGCGAACTACTGGTCACGCCTCGCCACCTGCAGCATGGCGGCATCGTGCATGCCGGCGTGCAAGCCACCATTGCCGACCACACCGCCGGCGCGGCCGCCAGCACCATGCTCGACGCCGGGCGCCATGTCGTCACCGCCGAATTCAAGATCAACCTGCTGCGCGCCGCCCGCAGCGATCGCCTGACCTGCCGCGCCGACGTATTGAAATCCGGCCGCACCATCATCGTGGTGGAGGCCGATGTCTTCGCCAATGTGCACGGCGAGGCGGTGCTGGTCAGCCGCTTCAACGCCACCATGAGCGTGCTCGACCTGGCCTGAGCCAATACTGAGCCAACGCCGGACTACAAAAAGCACTCAAGGAAAAACTGCAAGATGATCGATCACACAGGCGTTGTCGTCAGCGATTTCGCGAAGAGCCGGGCCTTCTACACCGCGGCGCTGGCCGCGCTCGGCTTCATCAAGAACATGGAGTTGCCCGCCAGCGTGACCGGCCACACCGACGTGGCCGGCTTCGGCCCGCCCGAGAAGCCCGAGTTCTGGATCAGCAACGGCACGCCCAACCAGCCACCGCTGCATATCGCCTTTCGCGCGGACTCGCGCTCACAGGTGGATGCCTACTACAAGGCCGCGCTGGCGGCCGGCGGCCGCGACAACGGCGCGCCGGGTTTGCGCCCGCACTATCACCCGAACTATTACGGCGCCTTTGTGCTGGACCCGGACGGCCACAATATCGAAGCGGTGTGCCACGCGCCTGAGTGATACGGGGGCGCCTGCGCCAGCCACATCGTGCTGCACTTCAAGTGGCTCCTAGCTAAGCCACCCCTCTCCCCCTGAGGGGAGAGGGAGTACCTGCCGTCGTCATTCCAAACGGCGGCTTTGGCGCATCGTCGGCTTCGTTCAGGCGCGGCTGGTGAAGAAAAAAAAGCCCGGTGCATCGCACCGGGCTTTTTTGTCGCCAGCGGGTTTGCCACCCGCCGGCATCGATTCACTGCAACTTCAACTTCAGCCCTTGGCCACCGCGGCGGTTTTCGCCTTGTTCTTGCCAAGCATCCGGTTGATCTGCCATTGCTGCGCGATCGACAAGACGTTGTTGGTGACCCAGTACATCACCAGGCCAGCCGGGAAGAAGAAGAACATGAACGAGAACACCAGCGGCATGATCATCATGACCTTGGCCTGCACGGGGTCCGGCGGGGTCGGGTTCAGCTTGGTCTGCACGAACATCGACACGGCCATCAGCACCGGCAGGATGTAGAACGGATCCGGCACCGACAGGTCATGGATCCAGCCCAGCCAAGGCGCACCGCGCATTTCCACCGAAGACAACAGCACCCAGTACAACGCAATGAACACCGGGATCTGGATCACGATGGGCAGGCAGCCGCCCAGCGGGTTGACCTTCTCGGTGCGGTACAGCGCCATCATCTCCTGGTTCATCTTCTGCGGATCGCCCTTGTGGCGCTCGCGCATCGCGGTCATGCGGGGCTGCAGGTCCTTCATCTTGCCCATGGACTTGTAGCTAGCCGCGGACAGCGGGAAGAACACCAGCTTGATCAGCACGGTCAGCCCGATGATCGACCAGCCCCAGTTGCCCAGGAAGCCGTGGATCTTTTCCAGCAGCCAGAACAGCGGCTTGGCCAGGATGGTCAGCCATCCGTAGTCCTTCACCAGTTCCAGGCCCGGGGTGATCTGCTCGAGCATGCGCTCTTCCTGCGGGCCGGCGAACAGGCGCGCATCGGTGCTCACCGTGGCGCCCGGGGCGATGGCGCCCAGCGGCTGCTGCACGCCCACGCGGAACAGGTTGTTGTCGATCTTCTCGACGTAGAAGCTGTGCTCCTTGCCCGATTGCGGAATCCACGCCGAGGCAAAGTAATGCTGCACCATCGCCACCCAGCCGCTGGTACCGGCCGCGGGGACCGAAGCCTTGCCCTTGCCGATGTCGTCGAAGGTGATCTTGTGGTACTTGTCGGCGTCGGTGTAGATGGCCGGGCCGGTGAAGGTGCTATAGAACTGCGACTGCTCGACCTTGCTGCCGTCGCGCGTCAGTTCCATGTACAGCGTCGGCGAGATCGGCTTGCCGCTGTCGTTGGTCACGGCAAATTTCGTGTCGACAACGTAGCTGCCCTTGTGGAAGGTATAGGTCTTGTCAAGCTTGACCCCGTCCTTCTCCGCCGTCAGCGTCAACGACACCTTGTCCGAGCCAGCCAGGTCGCGCGGGCCCGCCGAAGCGGTAAACACCGTGGTGTGGTTGGGCAGGTCGCCACCGATCAGGCCGGAACGGGCCATATAGGTGCGGGTCTGGTCACGCTCGAACAGCACGACCGGCTTGCCGTCATGCTCCTTGTGGTTCAGCAGTTCCAGGCGCGTCAGGATGCCGCCGGCGGTATCGATCTGGGCACGCATCACGTCGGTGCTGACCACGATCTTCTCGCCGCTCGGCTGGGCCGCGGCTACCGGCACGGACGCCGGAGCGCCTGCGGCGGTGCCGGCCGTTGCATTGGCCTTGGGCACATCGCCTTGCGGGGCCGAAGCGCCGCCTGCGGTTGCCGGAGCCTGCTGCGTCGCGCTCGGGAAGAACATCGACTGGTGACCGTTGGCGCGCTGCCAGTTGTCGTAGAGCAGCACGAGGGCCATCGAGAAGATGACCCAGAGTATGGTGCGTTTGATATCCATGTCTCGCTGTGGTCGGGGGAAATCAGGGGCGGGGTAGCCGGATCGTGACTGGATGGCCAGTCGCGGGGCGAGCCCGGTCTTGCTTTGTTGCCGATGCCGGTGGCACCGGATCATACCCGCCATCCGTGAACGGATGGCAACGGCATAGCCGGCAAGCGGCCAGCCAGCTGCCGCGCCCTGCGCCATGGCACAGGATCGCTTCGCGGGCGTAATCGGAACAGGTGGGCAGGAAGCGGCACTGCGAGCCAAAAAACGGGCTCAGGGCGATCTTGTAGATGCGCAGCAGGGCAAGCAGGATTCGCTTCATGGCAGCGGGCCGGTCAGGCAGGGGCGCCCGAGGGCGGGACTTCCGTGGGCGCAGCCTCGGCGGACTTTGGCGGCGACACCCCGGAAGGGGCAGCAGGGCGCGGGGCAAGCGGCTTCACCGCTACCTCGAACAAGCCGGTCAGCTCGGCCAGGCACACCCGGCGTATCGCGGTGCGGCTGGCAAACTCCGCGCGCGGAAACTTGGCTTGCAGGCGCAGCAGCACATCGCGGCCCGCGAGTTTGTCCTGCCGCTGGCGGAACAGTTCCCGCACCATGCGCTTCACCAGGTTGCGCTCGGCGGCACGCGCCGCGAACTTCTTGCCAACCACGACACCCAGGCGGGCTTGCGGCAGGCCGTTCTCGCCCACATACAGCACGAAATGCTGGCTGCGTCGGCGCGGACGCAATGCAAAAACGGATGAAAACTCATCCGTTTTTGTGAGCCTCGCGGCTTTAGGGTAGGCAAAGGTAGTCACGCTAGGCAAAGCGAGCGGAAAAGCTGTGCTTGGCTGCTGGCTACCGGCCGTCCAAAAGGCGAGGCGAGTGGCCAAGGCGGCGCAAGCTGCTGCACCGCCGTGGCCGGTCGCCAGGCCCTTAGACTGCCAGGCGCTTGCGGCCCTTGGCGCGACGCGCGTTGATGACGGCACGGCCGCCGCGGGTCTTCATGCGCACGCGGAAACCATGGGTACGCTTGCGGCGGGTAACGGAAGGTTGGTATGTACGTTTCATGTTGCACTCTCTGGTTGATCTGGGCTCGCCCGGCTTCCGGCGTTAAGCCGGGCGCCGCCGCGTATGGTTCGCATGGGGCTGCCGCGGTTTGCGGTGTTGCCGACTGCTGTGGTGATCTTGCTGCCGGCCGTGTATCTCGCGAATCGATGGCACCGACGAATCGGACATCGACGCCGCGCGAAGCAGTTGTGGGAGGGAATCTTGCCGGAGCGGAAGCGTAAAACCAACGCATCCGTTCCAACCCCATCAGCCTGCCCGGCCCGCTGCCTGTTCCGGCCAATCCAGCTGTTTCCGGCGCGTCTCAGCTTAGTCAAAAACCAAGGATTCGCACCAGTCTTGCACGGAACAGGTCAGACCCGGCGATGCGCATACGTGATCCCCTGCGGCATCGCAGAACCCGCCATTTAACTGAGTTTCGCGCGACGTGTCAAGACTGCAGATGGATTAGCGCCTTGTGAGGCACCCCTGCCTTAAAAACACGCAACAGGCCGTTGTATTTCATTGTCCACAATCGCCAGTGGGTAAGTTTTTTTTCTTAGGGGGTGCCACCCGGGGTTGGCCAAGGTGAGCGAAGTCACTGTTTCGACTGGGTTTTCCCGCGTTTTGGCTACCCGGAAACCCGCGCCAGAACTAGGGTTGTGCACAACAATCCACTGCTTTTTCACAACTTATCCACAGACTTATCCTTTGTGGATAACTTGAGGCGGGGAGTACAATCCGGGTCCAAACACCACACGGGCTGCGTGGCGCAAGCGCAACCCGGGCAACACCCCTGGCATGTCGGACAACGGACGCGCAACGGGCAAGCGGCGATTTCGCCGCCTCGCTCGTCAGCGGCTCCCGCTTGTCGCGTCGATCACCATGGGGGCCCGGGCTGCGGGGTCATTTGCGGATCGCTTAACGATCGCGTTCAGGTTGCATGGACTAACGGCAGGGATGCGTCACCGATCCTTGCCTGTCGTCCATTTGGCCGGGCTGTCCATGCACCGTGGCGAACACCGAACAACAAAACAATGCAAGATTTCTGGCAGGCAGCAGCCGCGCAACTCGAGCGCGAACTGACGCCGCAACAGTTCAAGACCTGGATCAAGCCGTTGGCGCCTGTCGCCTTCGACGAGGAAGCGCACGCGCTGCGTATCGCCGCGCCCAACCGCTTCAAGCTCGATTGGGTAAAAAGCCAGTTTTCCGGCCGCATCACCGCGCTCGCCTGCGAATACTGGGAGGCCAACGTCAGCGTTCACTTTGTCCTGGACCCCGCCGCCTCGGGCCGGGCTGCCGCCGGCTATCCGCAGCAGGCCGGCCAGCCGGGCCAGCCCGGCATGGCGCCCCAGCACGCCGGCCCCGGCTATCCGTCCGGCCAGCCGCTGTCGCAAAACTTCGGCCAGCCCGGCATGCAGCCGGGCCAGGGCGGCCAGGGCTACGGCCCCATGAACCAGGCCGGCGGCCAGCGCGGCGGGCAAGCGCCCTACCCGGGCAACCCGGGTAATGGCGGCCATGGCAGCAATGGCGGCAACTACCCCGGCAACGCCAACCAAAGCAACATGGGCGGCATGGGTGGCGAGATCGTCGACATCGACGTGCCGCAGCTCGACCCGGCCGAAGCCAGCGCCCGCTCCTACCGCGTGCAGCCGTCGCAGCAGCCCATGCAGGGCGGCCACCCCGGTAACCAGGGCGGCCATCAAGGGCATCCGGGCCATCAGGGTCACCAGGGGCACCCGGGCCAACAAAGCCACCAAGGCCACCCCGGCAACCAGCATGGCGGCCAGCAGCAGAACGACTCGGTGCACGAGCGCTCGCGCCTGAATCACATTCTCACCTTCGACAACTTCGTCACCGGTAAGGCCAACCAGCTCGCGCGCGCCGCCGCCATCCAGGTGGCCAACAACCCAGGTAAATCTTACAACCCGCTTTATCTATATGGCGGCGTAGGCCTGGGCAAGACCCACTTGATCCACGCTATCGGCAACTTCATGTTGCTGGAGAACCCGCGCGCCCGCATCCGCTACATCCACGCCGAGCAATATGTCTCCGACGTGGTCAAGGCCTACCAGCGCAAGGCGTTTGACGAGTTCAAGCGCTACTACCACTCGCTCGACCTGCTGCTGATCGACGATATTCAATTCTTCTCCGGCAAGAACCGCACGCAGGAAGAGTTCTTCTACGCCTTCGAAGCCCTGATCGCCAACCGGGCGCAGGTGATCATCACCAGCGATACGTATCCCAAGGAAATCAGCGGCATCGACGATCGCCTGATCTCGCGCTTCGACTCCGGCCTCACGGTCGCCATCGAGCCGCCCGAGCTGGAGATGCGCGTCGCCATCCTGATGAAGAAAGCCGCCGCCGAGAATGTGAGCGTGCCCGAGGAAGTCGCCTTCTTCGTCGCCAAGCATTTGCGATCCAACGTGCGCGAGCTGGAAGGCGCGCTGCGCAAGATCCTCGCCTTCTCCAACTTCCACGGCAAGGACATCACCATCGATGTCACCCGTGAAGCGCTGAAGGACCTGCTGACGGTGCAGAACCGCCAGATCTCGGTTGAGAACATCCAGAAGACCTGCGCGGATTTCTACAACATCAAGGTCGCGGACATGTACAGCAAGAAGCGGCCCGCCAATATCGCGCGGCCTCGCCAGATTGCCATGTACCTGGCCAAGGAGCTCACGCAGAAAAGCTTGCCGGAAATCGGCGAGCTGTTCGGCGGGCGCGATCACACCACCGTGCTGCACGCGGTGCGCAAGATCGCCGACGAACGCAGCAAGGACGCGCAGCTCAACCACGAACTGCACGTGCTGGAACAGACGCTCAAGGGCTGACCCCGAGCGTCGAATCGCAGTGAAACAGTAGTGAAGCAGCAATGAAGCAGCATTTGCCAGTCCAGTCACGCGGGGCTGGCATACTGTAGGGTACGCGCCGGGCAGGATCCGGCGCATGAATCAATCGGAAAGCAACACCGGGGCATTGCGGAACATTGCCATGAAAACGGCCTGGGCTAAGGCTTTGCGGTGAGTCGGGACGAGCGGGCGGAGGGGGCGGCCAGCGACAACAGTCGCCAGCCACCGAAGAAGTCTGAATTTGTGTCGCTTTGCGCACAATTTCACCCTCCGATCGCGCTTCTCCCGCTTCACCGCAGCGGCTTATCCTTGGTACAATGGCGAATTAACTTGTTGATTCCAAAGCGTTTTGGAAGCGGTTTTGGAAACTGCGCAGCAAGTTAGTGCCAGTCAGTGCGCACCCGCGGTCGCTTACTACAAACGACGAAGGATAAATTCAATGCAATTGGTCAAAACCTCGCGAGACAATCTGCTGCGTCCGCTGCAAATCGTGAGCGGCATCGTGGAGCGCCGCCACACACTCCCGATCCTGGCCAACCTGCTGATTCGCAAGTCCGGGTCCAACGTATCCTTCCTCTCGACCGACATCGAGATCCAGATCACCACGCACGCCGAATGCGGCGTAGGCAGTGACACCGTGGCCACCACCGTGGCCGCCCGCAAGCTGCTCGACATCCTGCGCGCCATGCCCGACGGCGAAGTCGCCCTGTCGCTCAACGACAAGCGCATGACCGTGCAGTCCGGCAAGAGCCGCTTCGCGCTGCAGACCCTGGCCGCCGAAGAATTCCCCACGGTAGCCGAAGCCAGCGAGTTCGGCGCATCCGTCAGCCTGCCGCAAAAGACCTTCAAGCACCTGCTCGCCATGGTCCACTTCGCCATGGCCCAGCAAGACATCCGCTACTACCTCAACGGCATGCTGCTGGTGGTGGACGGCAAGAAGGTCATGGCAGTCGCCACCGACGGCCACCGCCTGGCCTACTGCGGCGTGGAGCTGGATACCGAAGCCACCAGTGGCGAAGGCGCCCCGTCGCGCCAGGAAGTCATCATCCCGCGCAAGACCATCCTCGAGCTGCAGCGCCTGCTGGAAGACAACGACGATCCCGTGCAAGTGCAACTGGCCGCCAACCAGGTCAAGTTCACCTTCGCCAATATCGAGCTGATCTCCAAGCTGGTCGAAGGCAAGTTCCCGGACTTCCAGCGCGTGATCCCCAAGGGCTACAAGAACGCCTTCGCCATCGACCGCGTCAAGCTGCAGCAAGCCCTGCAACGCACCGCCATCCTGACCACCGACAAGTTCAAGGGCGTGCGCTGCATCCTGGATACGCACGTACTCAAGATCAGCTCCACCAACGCGGATCAAGAAGAAGCGCAGGAAGAGCTCGAACTCGATTACTCGGGCGACGCGCTCGACATCGGGTTCAACGTCACCTATTTGCTGGACGTGCTCGCCAACCTCAAGAGCGAGCAAGTCCAGGTCAGCCTCGGCGACTCCAATTCGAGCGCGCTGATCACCGTGCCGGAAGACGACAACTTCAAGTACGTCGTCATGCCGATGCGCATTTGATGAGCCGGTAACAAGGACCACAAGATACGCAAAACCGGAGCATCTAACGGCACACCACGGCTTGCGCAGCAGCCCCAGGGGCCCCGCGCAAGACCCGCCGCACCAGGGGCCGGATCGTCGAGATCCGCCCCTTTTGCCGTTTTTATGTAACCCGCTATGCGGCCCGATCCGGGCGCGCCCATCCGGGCGTGACGAGAGATCGCCGCATTCGCCGTGAGTAAGAGAACATGACCGAAGAGCAACAACCGCAATCGCAACCGCAACAGCAAGACAGCTACGGCGCAGGCTCGATCCAGATCCTGGAAGGCCTGGAGGCGGTGCGCAAGCGTCCGGGCATGTACATCGGCGACACGTCCGACGGCACCGGCCTGCACCACCTCGTATTTGAAGTGCTGGACAACTCCATCGACGAAGCCCTGGCCGGCTGGTGCACGGAAATCACCGTCACCATCCACAGCGACAACTCGATCTCCATCACCGACAACGGCCGCGGCATTCCCCCGCTCGTCAAGTTCGACGACAAGCACGAACCCAAGCGCAGCGCGGCAGAAATCGCCATGACCGAGCTGCACGCCGGCGGCAAGTTCAACCAGAACAGCTACAAGGTCTCCGGCGGCCTGCACGGCGTGGGCGTGTCCTGCGTCAACGCCCTCTCCAAGTGGCTGCGCCTGACCGTGCGCCGCGACGGCCAGGCCCACCTGCTCGAGTTCGCCCAAGGCGCCGTGCAGAACCGCGTGGTGGAAACCGTGCCCGGCCCCGACGGCGTGCCCGTGGAAGTCTCGCCGATGAAGATCCTCGGCCCCACCGACAAGCGCGGCACCGAAGTCCACTTCCTCGCCGACGAAGAAATCTTCACCAACGTCGAGTTCCACTACGAGATACTCGCCAAGCGCATCCGCGAGCTCTCGTTCCTGAACAACGGCGTGCACATCCGCCTGGCCGACCAACGCACCGGCAAGGAAGAAGACTTCGCCTTCTCCGGCGGCGTCAAAGGCTTCGTTGAATACATCAACCGCGGCAAGAGCACCCTGCACCCCAACATCTTCTACGCCAACACCGAAAAAGACGGTATCGCCGTAGAAGTGTCCATGCAGTGGAACGACGGCTACAACGAACAAGTACTCTGCTTCACCAACAACATCCCGCAGCGTGACGGCGGCACCCACCTCACCGGGTTGCGCGCCGCCATGACGCGCGTGATGAACAAGTACATCGAAGAAAACGAGATCGCCAAAAAGGCCAAGGTAGAAACCACCGGCGACGACATGCGCGAAGGCCTGGCCTGCGTGCTCTCCGTCAAGGTGCCCGAGCCCAAGTTCAGCTCGCAGACCAAGGACAAGCTCGTCTCCTCCGAAGTGCGCCTGCCCGTGGAAGAACTCGTCGCCAAGGCCCTCGGCGACTTCCTGCTGGAAACCCCGGTAGACGCCAAGATCATCTGCGGCAAGATCGTCGACGCCGCCCGCGCCCGCGAAGCCGCCCGCAAGGCCCGCGAAATGACCCGCCGCAAAGGCGTGCTCGACGGCATGGGCCTGCCCGGCAAGCTCGCCGACTGCCAGGAGAAAGACCCCGCCCAGTCCGAACTCTTCCTGGTGGAGGGTGACTCCGCAGGCGGCTCCGCCAAGCAAGGCCGCGACCGTAAGTTCCAGGCCATCCTGCCCCTCAAGGGCAAGATCCTGAACGTGGAGCGCGCCCGCTTCGACAAAATGCTCTCCAGCCAGGAAGTGCTCACGCTGATCACCGCGCTAGGCACCGGCATCGGCAAGGACGACTACAACCTCGACAAGCTGCGCTACCACCGCATCATCATCATGACCGACGCGGACGTGGACGGCTCCCACATCCGCACGCTGCTGCTCACGTTCTTCTACCGCCAGATGCCCGACATCATCGAGCGCGGCCACGTGTATATCGCCCAACCGCCGCTGTACAAGATCAAGCACGGCAAGGAAGAGCGCTATATCAAGGACGACAACGAGCTCAACGCCTACCTGCTGCGCCTGGCCATGGAAAAGGCCGCCCTGGTCAACCCCGACGGCAGCGAAGTCGCCGGCGACGCCCTGACTGAGCTGGCCCGCCAGTACCAACTGGCCGAAGCCGTGATCGGCCGCCTGGCCCGCATCGTGGACAGCGACGCCCTGCGCGCCATTGCCGACGGCATCGAGCTGGACCTGGACAGCGCCGCCGCCGCCGAAGCCTCAGCCACCGCGCTCAAGGCCAAGCTGTCGGAAATGCACGCCAAGACCCTGCTGGGCGCTGCTGTGAATGACGACGGCACGGCAGATGTCTATGCGCAGTTTGACGAGAAGACGGACAAGCACCGCCTGATGATCGCCCGCCGGCATCATGGCAACGTGCGCCTGTCTCACCTGGACGCAGACTTTGTCCACGGCGCGGATTACGCTGCGCTGTCGCTGGCCGCCAAGACCTTCCAGGGCCTGATTGCGGAAGGCACCAAGGTGCGCCGTGGCGAGGGCGAGAAGATGCGCGACCAGACGGTGAATGACTTCCATGCTGCCATGCAGTGGTTGTTGTCTGAGGCCGAGCGTGGGGTGTCTCGTCAGCGCTATAAGGGGCTGGGGGAGATGAATCCTGAGCAGTTGTTTGAGACTACTCTGGACGTTACCCAGCGCCGACTGCTGAAGGTGCAGATTGAGGATGCTATTGCGGCGGATCAGATCTTTACGACGCTGATGGGGGATGAGGTTGAGCCGCGTAGGAACTTCATTGAGTCGAATGCGTTGGTGGCTCGGAATATTGATGTTTGAGCGGCATTAATGTAGAGGATCGGGGTTGGCTGGATTTCGTGCAGTATTGCTGGGCTAGGAATTCGGAATTGATTGGGCCAGCGTGCAATTCGTTCCGACCCTGAGCCGACGGCATGAATGTCGGTTCTCACAGTTAAAAGCAATAATCGGTGAAGGCTCTCGACGCGGAGCCTTTACTTTTACAGAACGGGTCGTCTGATCGGCAATGCCGTAGCGGTTGGGCGAGGTTATCGGGCGATCTCTGATGATGCAGATTTGAGAATAAACTCAATCTGACTAAGCTGATCGAGTCCCAAAAAGAGGAAATCAGGGATGGCTACCGTAGTTGGATTCATTAGTGAGAAGGGCGGTGTTGGAAAGACGACGGCCTGTTATCACATCGCCGTTGCCTTGAGTCGCTTTCATCGAAAGCGCGTTCTAGTTATTGATGCCGATTATCAACGTGGCGGCATATCCGGGCGCTTTTTTCCTCGACTTATCGAAGGTTTCGGTACGGGGGCGCCTACGGGGACAACGCTTTTCAACAAGTTCCAGCAGCTTTATAGCGCCTCGGCTCAAACGCCTGATGTCGATATTCTGTCGTGCGGTGTCGGGATGGACTTGATTCCGGCAGATCCGCGATTGTCGACAGTCTCTGTAGATAAATTGCCAAGCACGAATAACATTCGAGAGAACAATTTTTCATTGCTCTCTCATATGAAGACAATCAGCTTTGTACTAAACGAATTACATCAGGCGTACGACTATATTTTAATCGACTCGCACCCAGAGGTGTCCGATGTGATGAGAGCGATAATTTATGCGTCGGACTATTGCGTCTCTCCCGTTAAGCTGGATCGGCAGTCCTCTATTGGTGTTGCAACAGTAATCGGCGAAATACAAAATGTGAATAATGATATTGCGATGATTCGGCGCTCGCTCGGCGTTGAGGATCAATATAGAAATACTCATTTTTCGGGGGCTATGGGTATGATGGCCAGAGAGTATGGCGAGGTATTGAAGCAAAGCGAGCAGCTCGAATATAATCGGTTGCGCCACTCCGGCGAAATTTTTGAGAGTTACGTAACCGAGGGCGATGGGCTCCGGATTGCCGCAGCGAATAGGCAGTCGGTCTACGACGTCTCCGGGGCAAATGCTACAAAGCAGGCCGCACAGTTTCGGGCGTTGGCGAATGAATTTCTGCAGGTGTGCCCATGATTGAACTCGAGAAACTGATCGAATGGTTGGGCGTCGATGGCGCGATCGCTGGTCTAGATGTCAGCGATCTCACGTCAGCTGAATTGAGCGAATTGATGCCGGAGTATAAGCCCCACGGCCATTCCAAGATGAAGCGACGGGATATCATCAGGGCACTAGTCGAACGGAAGAGATCCGAGCTGACCAAGAAGCCGGAGGAATTGATGGGGATGGATGCCGACTCACTTAAGGCTTATTTTCTTTCCATCAAGGCCTCTAGGCGTGAAATATTGGAACTACTCGAATCTCTGGACATCAGGCCTGGAAGTGTCGCGCGGAACAATCTCACGGAGTTTGCTGCTCGAGAAATCAGTGATATCGGGATGTATAGGAGAGTCGCACAGGGCGCGAAAGCGAACGAAGACGATGCTCGCGAGTAGCGGCATTCCACCTTCGGCTTGCCGCACGGTATTTCGTGAAGGCGCCATGCAGCATGATGAGCGAGCTAGGAATGCCGTTCGATTTGCCGTAACTCTCGTGAAGACCAGCCCGCCGGATTAATCGAACTGCATGGCGCAGTTACCTCTTGGGTTGGCAATTGCGTCAGTAAATTTAAGAATTTAGGGGCTACGGAACTTGCTCTAAATCCTAAGGCCGCATTCGACGGTATGCCTGCATTCGCCAGATTGTGTTCCTCAACACAATCTGTGACCTCCAAGGTGCTCACCTAAATAGCGGTCAATTCCCTTCCGTGTCTCACGAATAGGACCTCGCGGCAATGGCTCTTGCATTGCAATCATGAGGTGGTGGATTCGAGTCCCACAGTTGAAACCCAAAGGAAGCAAAAGGTCTTCGCTATCAGCGTGCAGCCTGCGGTAGGCTTGGCTCAGGCACCGCGTGGATCTGCGGCGAAGCCAAGATACTGCGTGAATCAGGGAATCCACCCTGTGGAGGGTGGGCAGTACACATCTGGGGTGCACCGACGACCAGGCCAATACTTTCGAGTCCGTCCCACGCCAATGGCACCAAAGCTAGCGCGCCGTTCAGACCGCATCGCATGGGCAAAGATTCTGGAGTCACGTGAGACTGATATCTTTCCAAAGCCGGGCCAGCACCCCGCTCCGACCATCACGGCTCCCGATCTTCCCGCCTCGACCTGGTGGGGGATTGGGGGGCCACGGCGTCGTGCAAATCGCCGGACGTGTACCGCTGTGCTGAAGTGCCATCCTCCGATACGTCGGGCTTCGCAGACTCCCTAGGCCGACTTTGGCATGATGCACTGTATGTATACACAGGGGTTTGGGTATAATGCTTGTTTGAAATGTTGTATCGACATCGATCAGCGACGTCACAGTGCTCAAATCAATATGAACAAGAAGGCAGGGCTTTGCTCAATTGGCACGCCTCCTGAGAGGGCCGAGTTCACTATTGCTTGGTCTGTTAGATCAAGAAGTGATTGTGATCTTGAGTCACCTTGTGGTGACGCAACGCTGCTGTTCCCGGTAGCTCAGAAGTTGTGCTCCCAAGGGGAGCTAGAGCTGCGGTTGGCACGCCAATCGCGTGGACTGGATATTCATGAGGCATCCGTGGTCGTGGCCGGCGGATTCTCTTCGGCTATCTATTAAACGGATAGTATTCTATGAAAAAACAAGTGGTTTCTCTGTTTTGTGGCGCTGGCGGAATGGATTTTGGGTCGCATGCTGCAGGCTTTAATACCGCGTTGGCACTGGATAATTTCGCGGCGTCCACTGAAACTTTCAAGCAGCATTTTCCAGAAACAGATGTCGTAACTCAAGACATCTACGCATTCAATTCGTCGAAAAAGAATCCTTATCCTTCGGCGGACGTTTTGACTGGAGGATATCCTTGTCAATCGTTTTCTATGGGTGGTGTGCGAGATCCAGGTAAAGATGATCGATCAAATCTTTTTCTTGGCTTTGCTGATGCCGTCAACAAGATAAAGCCAAAAGTATTCATAGCCGAGAATGTCTCCGGACTCGCCAAGTTACAGAACGGCGAATGGTTCAAAAAGCAGCTACACGTCTATACCCACGAGCTAGATGTTAAGTATCGGGTTTACTGGAAGCTGGTTAATGCGGCTGACTATGGAGTGCCGCAAGTACGCAAGCGGGTTATTATTGTTGGTGTGCGCAGCGATATTGACGGCGATTTTGAGTTTCCCGAGCTTACGCATACAAAGGCCGAGTGGGCAAAAAAGAAGGGTTTGCTGCCCTTTACTTCTCACGGCGAGGCGATAAAGCACTTGCCAGCGCACCCGGTTGGGGAGTACTACGAGCGCCCTCATGACCCAGAAGGCAACTTCTCTTGGTACTTTATGTCCCGCAATCGTCGACATCGCTGGGATAAGCCTGCCTTTACTGTTGTCGCGAACTTCCGCCACATTACACTTCACCCGGCATCGCCAGTTATGGAGCTGGAGTGGAGCAATCTAGCTGATGGGTGGAAACAGAAATGGCGTTTCACGGACGTCCACGATCATCTTGAATTCGACACTTCGTTCCCGAAGCTTGACCCTCCCCGTCGATTGTCTTGGCGTGAGGCCGCTGCCATTCAAACGTTTCCTGCCGACTTCAATCCAACGGGAGATTTGGCTGAGAAGTTCGAACAGATCGGTAACGCCGTTCCTCCGCTGCTGATGCAGCGGATCATGGAGCAAGTCAAGAAATTACTTTAATCTCCGAACATTCTAGATACTTTTGCTCGCAGGCTCTCGATTGCTGGTCGATAGTCTGCGAGCGTAAATAACTCCGTGCCGTGCAAGCGGTCAGCAATTTTGGGGTAGTATTTGAATTGCGCGCCAGAGAGGCCGTACCACTCGTACACGACTTCATTGTTTTCATCTTTCCCGACCAAACGCCGGCCTTCTAGAGACCAATTCGCGGGCGGCGGTAGGGCGGCATGAAAGCTCGAAACCTGGTAGGTTCGCTCGCCGTCGGTCATCGGTGAATACAGGAGCGAGATATACACGCAATCTTGCTCGACGAAAGACTTGTTTGTCCCTTGGATGCTATTGAGATATGCGCCCTCCGACGCTTGGCGCTCTATGCGTTGGCGATCAAGAATTGCCTGACCGAAATCTGCGGCACCTTGCCCTGCTCGGAACATGTCTTCTGTGAGGCCGCGTTCTGCACAAAGTACCCAGTCCTTTGCGCTTGAATTCGAAAGCTCCATGTGCGAACGCATCGCGGCTTGTTGTGTTGGATAATTAAGCAGCTTTGGAAGCTCCTTGGTTTTTATTGACGCTCCGCGAACAGCAATCCCTCCACCCTCATTGGACTGCACGACAAAGTCATAGAACGCCTTGTTCTCGGTCGTCTTACCATGTAGCAACTCGGCGAAACAACGTTCGATTTGCCGAAATTCTGCTCGGGTGCTACCGTCTTCCTCTCGAAGGTTGCCTGAGCCGTCACGGTAGCTACCCAGAAACTTCTTGAGCAGCGTTAGTTCCGATCCGGTTGCATTGCGAGTTAGAAAGGCGCGTGACATAGATTTCCCTATTATTTTTCTCAAGAGAATACACGTAAAACGTGACTTTAGGGTTACTAAAAATGGTGGATCGTCTAAACAGGGAAGATAGAAGTCGTGTCATGCGTGGGATAAAGAGCACGAACACTAAGCCCGAGCTCGAAGTGCGCTCCTTACTGCATCACCTTGGCTACCGCTTTAGGCTCCATCGGCGGGATCTTCCTGGCAAACCAGACATTGTGTTGCCCAAGCATCGTGCGGTCATCTTTGTGAATGGCTGCTTCTGGCATTGCCACACTTGCAAGATGGGCCACGTACCGCGGAGTCGAACTGAGTACTGGGCGCCGAAGCTGCGGAGAACGCAAGAGAGGGATGTTCGTAATTATGCGATGCTTGGTGAACTTGGTTGGCGGGTAAAGGTTGTGTGGGAATGTGAGGTCAATGACCAAAAAACCTTGTCATCAGAATTAACCGCCTTCTTCGCTCAAGGCTAAGTGGCGGATTTCCCCTTACCTTTGCAAGAGCGAGTGGGAGGCTGTTGTGGATGATGCTGACTCCGCCCTATGCTTATTGACCATGATTGCCGAAGTTGCATGACGCTTGCTCTGGCTCTGGCTCTGGCTCTGGCGGTGGCATAGCTTGTCGAATTGGTGCGTTTCAGTACTGCCGGGGTCCGCTAGAACTGCAGAACCGCAAAGACGATCAGACCCAGGATCGGTACGCTTGCAGGAGGAGCGTACCAAGGCGCCGTCGCCGATCGGTCGGCTCGCGGCGTAGTGATTGAAGTAACAACTGCTTAGACACTGCGCTTTCACCAAGAGCGGAAGTTTTGCAACTTCGCGTTAGTGCCCGCTCGCACTCCATGCGGGTAGTTAGAGAATCAACCGGGCTAATTCCGTGCAGCGGCCTTTCGTGCCTTGCATCTCTTCTTCACGATTAATTGGGGGGCGACAGTGATGGCGGCTATCTGAACTCGATAGCCCAGTGCGCGAAGGGTTTTGATTGCATTGCGCAGCGTGACCTTGGAGAAGAAAGGTAACTCGGAGGGCAATTTCTTTACTGTCGCCACCGCATATATCACACAGTAAGATTTGGCATCCGGTCTCACCTTGGCATCCTTCAGCTTGAATTCGGCCGGTAGTCTTTCATTCAATCGGAGCCTGAAATCGTCATCTTTTACGAAAGCCTCGGCAGCGACGTATCCTTGTGCAAACAGATGGCTCAAGGTACTAGAGCTTCGGTAATATTTCACATGAATAAGATCGCTTCCATTTCGGATAAGATCGCAAAATTCCACTTTGTCATATTGTCCGCCAATCTTCGTGTTCTTCTTGTCCATCAATGCGAAGCTAGCGTCATTTGCGGCAACTAGTGTGTTGTAGTCCTCCTCTCGATCATGGTCATAGATCGGGAAGTCGAATGAATATGTCTCAAGGTCCGCGAGATAGGTATCGATCCTTTTGACAAAGTCAACGTCCACTTGAAACCAAATTCCGTTGCGCAGTATGAACCTTTCAGCGCCCAATGCAAGCTCTGCGTATAAGCATCGGTATGCGGCCCAAGATTTCACGGCCTGATAATCAACATTATTGACGTGTATCGCCTGCGATTTAAGCGTTTCGGAGGTGGGGGCTCGCTCCTTGGATTTTAAATAATCAAGCAAATCGCTCAGTTTCAGGATGACATGCCGTGGCGTGTTTGGGTACAGATCGAAGGAGTAACCAATCTGGCCTTCCCAATCGACTACTTCTGGTTCGCCAAGCCACAGCGCTTCGCATGATGTATTCGCCAAAGCATCATCGAGATAACTATCCAGTATCTCAATTGTTTCGAGATCCTTGATCCTCCGGATGTTGTCTACCCACTCGAACTCGGCAGGGAGTTTTCCTGTGTACAGTCTCATGGATTCATCTAGAATCGCCGGGATTCCGCTGAGTTCTGTTTCGACCGCGATCGTAAGAGCATCCCTTCCGGTCACCTGAGAACCAAAAATCGGTATGAGCGACGCCCCCGTGACGGCGTAGAGCATCTCTAGCTCGGAGTCCATGTCGAGATCGAAAATGTCGACGTCCGTCGTACTTTGTGTGCGCGAATTTAGTGGATTATGATCGTAGCTTGCCTTGTCGATACTACGCAGCTTGTCGGGATCCACGGATGCTAGGGTTACCCGTAGACCGAAATCACGTTCGATTGCCTCACTCTTCAGCAAGTGGACGCCGGATCCGAACGTCAGTACGAAGGTACGCTCGTTTCGTTGAACGATAAGTGCTGCGCCGACTGTTCGAGTGGTGCCAAAGGCAGCAGATGGTACGGTCTGACCATTCGTGAAAAGAGCTGTCCAAGGTGGTGGTGCTTTTGGTCGGTCTCTTTTGATATAGAGGGTAGATTTGCTACCGCTCACGTCCAGTGCAATTGGCGTGGCAGCGTCATCAACCTTGACAAGAGTCTCATCACTGGTAGCGCCCTCCTTCGCTAGATAGATGGATAGCTTCTCCTTCCGTCTTTTCCTATCGTTCATCGCTCTCTCCCGCGCGAGCTTGCGGTCCCACTACACTGTCGTCTAACTGCTAGCAAGGCAGGCCTGAGGTGCGTGGGACGACTCGCACGGTCTGGCGCACTTACCGCTCCTTTGTTGCTACCTCAAGAACCTACCTGTTTTGGTATACCTGTCGAAGGAATAGACGTGTTCGGAGGGATGTTCTTCACAGCGCCCCACCAGTCGCTCCGGGAATTCTCTCCTTCCGTCGCTCAAATGAACTGTTTCTCCGCAGACGGGACACCTTCCAGAATATCGGACCAAACGGATTACTCGATGCGGTTCCTCAGGTGCCGATCTTTCTCGGGAAAGCTCAAGCTGAACGTTAAGCTCGCGGAATGATACTAACGCATCCGGTGACACTATGATGCGGCGATCAATAAGATTCGAAATTGGTCGCAGAATCGAGATTCCAAGCCAGGCGGCCATTGCACCAAAGAGGAGTAGCAGAACGACTCCCCCGATTTGAGGGGAAGACCATGAGCGTGCTATTCCCACCCAGGTCCAAACTAAGGCAGTGCCGACGGACACGATTACGGTGGCGCCAAATCCAATAAAACTGGCTCGCCGCCAACCAGTTAATACGAACCCAGTTCGCAACAAGGGCTTTACCCAGAATGCTGGCTCTAGGGTTAGTTCGCGGACATAGGAGATGTCGGCCGCTAGGGGGGCCGTTGGAGGCTCTTCGACTGTAGGGATTGGTAGGAACTCAATTGAATACGTCGAGCTATTGCCTGCGCCACCGGCCCCCGGTAATTTCTTCGGCCACGCGTAGACGGTGGCGCCAGCTTGCCGAGCCGTATCCTGGAAGCCACTTCTGCGCTCTTCGAGGCGGTGTTCCAAATCCTTCCAGACTTTGGATAGCCAGGCAGTTGCCCCTTCCGCAGGGACCCGCTGTTGTATCAACTCCGCGATGTTGGCTGAATTAAACACAACCGATTGCCGGCCACTGGCAATCCTCTCCAGTGTTTCTGTCGCTAATGCGCGCGCAACCATTAACGCCTTTGTCTCGCGCCCGTACTGTTGGCAAAACGCCAAGAACGCATTGAGAGCGAGGAGGCGGTCGGATATTTCCTCCCCGCGCGGGACGCACTCGATTACTGATAAAGTACTGATTTTATTGGAAAAATTTCCGTGTTCCACGGTTTCTCTCATCGTTTGCAAGTGTTTTTCTATCGCAGTTATGACTACGCTTCCATTTACCCAACATGGAGGTCAAATATGTCTCAACGAACAAAATTGTGGACGTTTTTTATAGCTGGTGTACCCGTCCTTGTGAGGGAGTTGCCGATAAACAACATTTCTATATTTCATCCCCGGAATCAGGCAGTACGTGAGCGCGTTGAGCCGATTTGCCGCAACAGGGGTTTCTGGAGCGCTGAATACAAGAACTGGGTTGTGTTCGAACAATTCCGAGACGTGGTTTTGTATGAGCTGCAGCTTCTCACAGACAGTCCACTGGCGCCGAGCCGCATCTAGGCTGGCACCCGCTACCTTCGGAAATAGTGTGAGATTACCTTGCTTGGATTTGCGGGAACACCGATTTCAGGTGTTCCCGATTATTTTTCCTGTTGTGGTGTGGTTCGTCAGAATTTTTGTGTGCAGGGCAGCTAAAGACCTGCCGGGCAGATGGGGTCGCGCTCTGGAGCAAGTATTTAAATACTGGGGTTGTGTGAATCAATCCTCATAGAGGATCGCGACTTGATTGATTGCTGCCTTCCACCTTCCAATCACGCGTGGCGCTGCCCCACTGGAACTTCCCGTCGGTCGGATGGCTCACTCAAATCGTAGAGAATATGAGAGTATTCCGAGATAAATCGGGAGCGAGTAAAGGGATAGATGGGCGGATGGAGTGATGCAGAACTGGCTGCGGCCGTCGACGCCTACAGGCATATGGCACGGCGCCGGGCGGCCGTACAACAAGCGCGAAGTTCATCGGGGGCCCCAGAGCCAGCATGGGTGCACAGAAAGTGCATTCGAATACCGGATGCGGAACATCTCGGCCGTGCTGCAAGAGATCGGTGAGGATTGGCTTCCCGGGCTGAAGCCGGCCGGCAATGTCGGCAGCAACATTAAGGAGCGCCAACGTTCGCTCCTCAGCCGCACTGAGAAGCTCAGCTCTAGGCAGATTCAAGAGCCGGTTCCTGATGGGTCCTGGCCGAGCAGAAGGACAACCCAGGCAACCGTCTACGACCGAGATCCCGAGGTCGCGCGAAAAGCAAAGCAGCGCGCCAGCGACGCCCGATGCGAATGCTGTGGCGAACTCGGCTTTGAGACGGATGCAGGCGGCCACTACCTGGAAGCACATCACGTCGTACCGCTGAACTGCGGTGGTCCCGATGCGGTTTGGAATGTCGTAGCAATCTGTTCGATCGATCACCGGCGCGCGCACTTCGCGAAAGACAGGTTAGCCGTTCGCGATCAGTTGGTCGGTGTCCTTGGCGATCACTATCCCGATCGGCTCGGGGAACTGCGTGAACTCTGCCAGTCTATGAATGCGCATTCGCACCTTGCTGAGGAGTTCGAACTAGATCCGAATTCCTGAACGACGCATTGAGCGTCCTCCTTCATGCCCATGTTGCCCGCGGATTTGCTGTCATTGTTCCGCCAATCTGTTCGAAATTGCGGGTGGCGCTTGTTATTTGGTTCTTAGCTCTGAGACCGCGCTTGGCTGTGGGTCTTGCCGGGCCGCCTATTTCACTTCTTGCCGAACCTTCTTCAAATCCCGCGCAATCCGCTCCAGTATTGGCGACGTGTGCCCGTTGCCCTCGTCGGTCCGCCCGGTAACCAGCCAATACGCATACTGCGGCCAAATCTCCGCCATCTTCTCGATCATTTCCTGCGTGAAGCGCTGCTTTCCCCGGCACGCGTTCTTCCAGCTGTCCGCCTTGATCCCAGTCAAGTCTTCCATGTGCTTGTACCGGCGATGGCCTTCCGCCACAAAATCTATCAGTTCCTCGACGCGATCGCGCATTTCAATTAGGATAATTTATCCTTGTTGGGTACATTCATGCACATGCCGCATCGCGGCCCGAGTGGGGATGCGATGCGGCATGGCTGGTAATGACCGCCCGCAGTGACTTCTTCGCCATCGGCTAGACGGATCTGTTCGTGCACGGCCTGTAGGCCGTTGTCGGACGCGGCCGTACCTCGGGCAAGGGTTCCAGGCATGCGTGGGGCGTCAGCAAAGTGCGCCACGCTTCCAGAGGGAACAAGAATCGCATTATGGCTTATGCCCAAGCTTCCTATGGCGGTTTGCTGAGTCCTGCGTCGCCAAACGTCGCGCCTGCTCGTCAGCCTTCGCAAGATCGCTACCACTGAATCAAAAACGGGATCCCTGTCAGTCCCTCACGAGAGGGGACCTGCAGGACATAACCGGGGTAATCGCAGTACCCAGCACCCGCCAGTACCTTGGCGGGGAACGGGTTGTTAAGCGTTTGGGGAACGAGGCAATCGCTGCCCCTTCTGCCGGTCGGCCAAATCCAGCAAGCCGACACGGGCGGGACGACCACACAACACATCCTGCTTTTCGCCAAAAGGTGATCCCATGACCGCACGTCTGAAAACTCTCGCTCCCGCCGCCGATCCATCCGAGCTCAGCATGCTTGCCCAAGCGTTGCTCCCGGAGGAGTCCACGTCTACGCCGACCGACTCCACCCACGAAACCATCCACCAATCCTGCCACGACCTCCTGCGCGTCAGCGCAGGCCTGGAATCCCTCCTGCTCCTGCTGGAGCTACAGGCCGACGAGCAAGCCGCCAACAACGGCCTGCATGCCCTGCTGGCGCCGCTAAAGCAGCAGCTGGACCAGGCAGTGAACCGCGTGCAAGCGCTGTACTGAGCCACACCCGTTCCCCACACCTGCACCGCGGCCCGCAAGGCCGCAGGCGGTGGGGAGTCACACGCCTATCAAGGCAAGCACCCGCCGCCGCCGCGTGCCGGGACGATGGTCGCCAACGCCGCCCATCGCCATACCGATGTCCGCGATTGCACCCTGACCGCACCCCGATCACAAAACAGGAGGTACCCATGACCGCCCGCCAACGTCGCCCGCGCACCGCCGCCGAAGCACGGGAAGCCGCCGTGGAAGCCAGGCTGATCGCCGAGCCCTTGCTGCCGGGCAACGAAGCTGGTCCGAGCCACGAGGCTACCCACCAAGGCTGTCATGAACTGCTGCGCATCAGCGCGCATCTGGAATCCGTCATTACGCTGCTGAACCTGCACGCGGGCGATAGCCGTCTGCATGCCTTGCTGATGCCGCTAAAGCAGCAGCTGGACCAGGCATTGAACCGGTGCCGGCGCTGTACCCGGGCCTGCGGGGTTCGTTCGCGATCTGCGCCTGCGTCGCGGGTTGCCGCTGATGCGGGGCGGATCGAGTAGTCGGCAAGCCGAGCCAACACTGCTGTCGCCCTGCGCGGCGTCCGGATGAGAACCCGCCTCCCAACTTCATGGCGCATTCCGCTCACTCAGGGAATTTTCTTCGCGTTCTTGCAGAAATTTCCCAAAGCCGATCGGGCGATCCGCGGGCACATTGGCAAGGTGTCCGACCACTTTGCGTGTCGGCGACCTGACAACGGAGGATGGTATGCAGGATATGCGAGAGGCCCTGAAACATGGCGACGAGACCGGCACCGGCGGGGTGCTGATGTCCACAGTGATCGGCTTTACGCATCACGGTGTCGCCGTTGCGGCGGAGGGCGACCACGCTACCTGTCCAGCTTGCAAGGTGGGTGGCCCGGTGATGAACGACGCCTATCCGGACTTCACGCTCATGGACGGGCGCCAGATTCTGGTGCGGGGCGCCAGGGTGATGTGCCAATGCGCGGACAAGCCGCTGGTCATCCCGTCACAGCGGGATTTCATCATTCAGGTGAACCGGGGAGGCCGCCTCCAGCCTTCGGTTGCGCCAGGCACTTACGCACCAAGCGCCGCTGAGAAGTTGTCTGACGGGCCAAGCCACCTCGTGGATGATTCGGAGCGGATCTGTGCGAACATGAGCAATGCGGAGTTTGTCAGCCTCGTTCTCAGGCTCCGCGACACGGCCGTTTTGTGCTGCGGCAAGAGGTTGGTGGAGCTTCGAAGGTGGGGCCACGCGGATCGGGCGCGAGTTGAGACGTGGTTTGGCGTATCCGATGAAAGGGTCCGCCAACGCCTGCTTGAGGGCATTCCCCGTATCGAGTCGATCCTCAGGAGCCTGACCGCCGACAACTTTGTTCGATACTCCGACGAGAAGATGGAATACATTGGTTGCACGCCTAAAACACGCAACAATCCGGAAATCGCGGCCGCAGTATGCGCTCCGGATACGAAGACGCACACCATCGCCATTGCGCCTAATTTCTGCACGTTACCCCACTATGCCGACAGTATCGATTCGCAGTTGCTAACGCTGGTGCATGAGGTTTCCCACTTCCAGGATGCCATGGCGACCGAAGATCCCTTCTATCGGCTATATACAGCCAAACAGCAAGCCGCGGCAAAGAACCCGCGGTGTATCGAGAACGCAGATAGCGTGGCCGGCTATGTCATTGTCAAAATCTAAGTACTGCCGCACTCTCGTAGCAGCGGCTGCGATCCTTGTTCAGCCTGCACTGGCGTGCAGCTTCAACATTGCATTCAACACAAGCTTCGAGTCTGATACTGATCGCTTGCCGGCTTCAGAAGTGCGCCGACTGGCAGAGTGGATGATCGACGGGCCGGGGAAGTATGAAAACAAGGAGAGCTTCCATATCTTCCTGTACGAGGCCCCTCTCGCCGGTATCAGTCGTGCGCGCGCGCGCAAACGCGTATCTCACTTGGAGCACCTTCTGACGACGCTTGACGTGCCCGTAAGCAGGATCTCCATGGAGATCGGCAGTTACAAGCCAGGCAAATCCGAGTTGCCGCCCAGCTTCGCGCAAATCGACTTCCTACCAGGATGTCCGCACCCTTGCTGCCCGGGTCCGGAACCGACCTCGCAGATTCGCTAGGCGTGCGCTAGAGGACGTCTCCCTGTCCGGCAGCCTGTTGTCAAACGGCAGGCTGCGGCAAAGAACCCGTAGTGCATCGAGAATGCCGACAACGTGGCCGCCTATGTCATTGTCCAAGTACTTCCGCACGGTTGCTGCAGCAGCAGCGATCTTGGCGCAGCCCGCCCTGGCTTGCAGCTTCAATATTTCCTTCAACAGCCATTTCGAGCCCGGTGCGGATCGCCTGCCCGCATCGGAAGTTCGCAGAATGGCGGAGTGGATGATCGACGATCCGGCATCCTATGAGAACAAGAAGGGCTTTCACATTGCCCTGTATGAGGCCCCCGCGTTTGGTGTCAGTCATGCTCTCGCGCGTAAGCGCACAGCTCACTTGAAGCAGTTGCTGACGACATTTGGTGTGCCGGCGAGCATGATCTCCATGGAAATCGCCCCCTACAACCAAGGCAAATCGATGGCGCCGAATTTTGCGCATATCAATTTCATGCCGGGGTGCCCGCACCCTTGCTGCCCAGGTCCGGAACCGACCTCGCAGATTCGCTAGGCGTGCGCTAGATGACGTCTCCCTGCGCGGCAGCCTCTTGTCAAACGACAGGCTGCGGCAAAGAACCCGCAGTGCATTGAGAATGCCGACAACGTGGCCACCTATGTCATTGTCCAATTACTTCCGCACGGTTGCTGCAGCAGCAGCAATCTTGGCGCAGCCCGCCCTGGCTTGCAGCTTCGATATTTCCTTCAACAGCCATTTCGAGCCCGGCTCGGATCGCCTGCCGGCTTCGGAAGTGCGCAGACTGGCGGAGTGGATGATCGACGACCCGGCAGCCTTTGAGAACAAGGAGGAGTTTCACATTCTCGTCTACGAGGCCCCCACCGTTGGTGTCAGTCATGCTCTCGCACGCAAGCGCGCATCTCACCTGGAGCATTTGCTGACGACTTTTGGTGTGCCGGTGAGCATGATTTCCATGGAAATCCCCCGCTACAAACTTGGCAAGTCGGCGGAGCCGCCGAATTTTGCGCATATCAATTTCATGCCGGGGTGCCCGCACCCTTGCTGCCCGGGTCCGGAACCGACGTCGCGGATTCGCTAGGCGTGCGCTAGATGACGTCTCCCTGCGCGGCAGCCTGTTGTCAAACGGCAGGCTGCGGCAAAGAACCCGCAGGGCATTGAGAATGCCGACAACGTGGCCACCTATGTCATTGTCCAAGTACTTCCGCACGGTTGCTGCAGCAGCAGCAATCTTGGCGCAGCCCGTCCTGGCTTGCAGCTTCAATATTTCCTTCAACAGCCATTTTGAGCCCGGTGCGGATCGCCTGCCCGCTTCGGAAGTTCGCAGAATGGCGGAGTGGATGATCGACTCTCCCGGGAAATATGAGAACAAGAAGGAGTTTCACATCGCCCTGTATGAGGCACCCGCGTTTGGTGTCAGTCATGTTCTCGCGCGTAAGCGCACAGCGCACTTGACGCAGTTGCTGACAACATTTGGTGTGCCGGCGAGCATGATCTCCATGGAAATCGCCCGCCACAACCCAGGCAAATCGCTGGCGCCGAACTTTGCAAATATCGATTTCATGCCGGGGTGTCCGCACCCTTGTTGCCCAGGTCCGGAACCAACCTCGCAGATTCGCTAGGGGTGCGCTAGATGACGTCTCCCTGCCCGGCAGCCTGTTTGCCAAACGGCATCGAGCTGGAGGCGCTGCGCGCCGAGATCAAGCGCCGCTGACGCGGCAGGATCTGGCGTCCACGTTCCTCACCGGCCCCCCTTCCTGCACCTGTCGATATGAATCTTTCTCAGTTTCGCCGGCGATATCTGCGGCATGTCGTACGCAATGTTGGTCGCCTCGGTGGCCGTGGAGAGAAAGAGCGGGTCGCCGCCGCCAACCTGATTCACTTTCGTCAGTACATCTTGCCTGGGCACCCCCGTATCGCGCTGTTGCGCGGCCATGAAAAGGAGGTCGGCTACGCACTGGCAGACCGACATCCTTTGCGCCTTGCTGACGTCGCCTTGGCTCGCTGGCGTTTGCGCACAGGCTGCGGCAGCGGCAAACAGGGCAACGGCCGCCATCATTGCGGCTCGTGCAGCTTGGTGATGCATGTTGTTTTGCCCCCTCTTCTGTTGAGGTGGTCTGGTCCTGCCACGCTGGCTCCGCGCTTGTGACTATTATTCACTTGTGCAAGCGGCGATCTGTGTGGAACCGAACCTTCGGCGTCACTTTCTGCGCTCCGCTCGCCTTGGTTGGCTGCCGGCTACCAGGCGCTGAGCCTGCCGTGGATCAACGCGGCTTGCTGGCAAGCCGTTTGTAGGCGCATCGATTTTTACCCGGGGCTGGCCCAGGCGAATGCGAGGTGACCCGGGGCGTGCTGCGCGTGTTACCGCGCGCCGTCGCGATCGCCACGCTCAGACGGCTTGTTTCCCTTCACCAGTTCCGCACCCACGCCAATCATGACGCCGCCGGTCCCAACCGTCGTGGAGACGGCCGTCTCGGTGATGGTCTTCGATACGGCTCGCGTGTAGGCGTCAACCTGCACGCCAGCGCGGACGTGTGCCTGGACGGTCTGGGGCATCTGGATGGCCCGGGACGTTGAGGTGAGCGATTGCCTGAACAGGTTTTGCAGTCCCGACCGGATCGACGCGATCAGCAGCGCCAGCAGTGGGACGGAGAGCAGCATGATGGATAACTTGAACAGTCCCAGCTTCATGGGGTCTCGAGCGGCCTTTGCGGCGTAGAGGATGCTGAATGCCGCGTATGCGATCAGCACCGGCTGTCCGAGGAACCCTTGCAGCCCTACCGCGCGCAGGACTGGCGCGGGGAAGAGTAGTACGTACAACAGCACACTGGCGATGGCTAGCGGCAGTAGCTGGACGATGGACGCCAGCGTCTTGGCGATGTTGAAGAGCACCCAGAGCACAACCAGGATGCCTAGCGGCGGAAACAGGGCGGCGGCAACGGTGAGCGCCAGCGAGATCACGATGCTGCCGGCAATCTCCGCCCAGTGCCCTTCGGACACGATGTAATACAGCATGCAGAGTATCGCGGCTGCGGCAACCGTCAGGAGAAAGCGCACCGGCTCGTCATAACTGTGGGGGACGAGCGCGTTGCGTAGCATGAGCAGCCCCGCGAATATCGACAGGTACACGAAGAATCTCAGGATTCGGCTGGCTGCCGTCATGGGTTAGGTTTCCTCTACTTTTTTATCTGACAATGCGGCGCCGCTATCGCGTGACGCGCTTGTTTTTTGCAACCGGGGGACGCACCGTCCGATCCGGTACCGCACTAGCCGTGACTTACCTGGCGCCGAAGTGCAGCGCCAACTGCAGCGCAATCGATACCACGCTCAGGCTCAGCGCGGCCGCGATGGCATAGCGGGTGCGCTTTGTGCCCTGCAGCTGCTCCGCACGGAGCTTGGCGAGTTGTGTCTGCGCGGCCTGGGCGAGTTGGCTTTCCATGCCTTGGAGCAGTGCCTGGTTCGCCGATTCCATCTTGGCTTCGGCGGCTTCCACGCGTTGCACGCAGCCGATGAGCTTGAGGGCTTGTTCCTGGGACACGCCCTTGGCTTGCAGCAGGCCTTCGTTGGCGGCGTGGATCGCGGTTTGCTGCTGCGCGAGTTCGTCCTGCTGGGCGCGGATCTGCTTGTTCTGCTCGGCAAGCGCGGTGGCTTGCTGGCGCAGTTGTGATTGCTGCTCTAGCAGCACCTGCTGCTGGTCGCTGAGGACCTTGGAGATGGCGGTGTTGACGGCCAGCAGTTCCGCGGATCGCTGGGTCAGGCTGCCAATGGATTGGCTAAGGTCAAGGCTGGCGTCCTGGATCTTGTCGTCGAGGTCGTTCCACCAGTTGCTGACAAAATTGCTGCTGGATTTCTCGCGGCGCAGGCGGGCCAGGCGATTGCCGTCGCCTTCGGTGGCGTTCTTGGCGTCTGCCATGCGGGAGACCAGTTCCTGGATCTTGCCGGAACTAAAAATATGCTCTGGCAGTTCCACCGAGGAGAATGCGTGAACGATCTGTAGATCCTGCTTGCCTGCGTAACTCATGCTGCTGTCCGTGTTAGAGATTGTTCAGGAAGGCGTCGATTTGCTGTTGACGGTGTTCGAGGCTGGCTACGCCTTCGTGGCTGCGGCGAACCTGCTCGCGCGTCTGGGTATTGGTGTGTTCCAGGCTGGCGAGGGTGAGCGCGCTCGTCTGTCCTGCCTGGCCATAGGCTGCGCCGATGTCGGCGTAGCCCTGCATGGCTTGGGCGTACTGTTCGACATTGCGCAGGGAGGCGTCACACAGGGCGCGCAGTTCTTCCGCGAACCCGGCGCGGCGTTGTGCGTCGGCCATGAGTTCGTCCAGCAGTGTCTCGTCGCGTGCCTGCCGGTCAAACGCGCTGTCGATCTGATAGGCGAGGTACGCGGACAGCAGGCCGCTGACAATGCCCACCAGCACGGGGGACACCACATCGGCAAATGGCTTGAGGAAGGGAATGGTGAGCATGAAGGCTGCCACGCTCTCTTCAAGCAGCACGCCGACCGTGGTGGCGACGACGGTGGCAAGGATCTTCAGCGCGGCCTGCATGGCCTCGCGCGGCGTCATGTGTGCGGGCCGCATGGCGATGAGCTTGAACGCGCGATAGAGGCCGAGCAGTACCTCGCGCAATGCGGTGACGATGCGTTTGGCCGTGGTGATGAACGAATTGATGAGGAACGTGAGCAGATTGCTCATGAAGCCGCTGACGCCGCCGCCAAGCAGCTGCCCCATGGCATCTGGCAGCTTTGCGGCCACGGTTTGGATGACGCGGCCAAGGCGCTCGCGAATGTCCTGGAAGAGCGTTTTTCCTGCCTCCACGCCCCGTTTGATCAGGACCTTGAACTCATTGAACAGGCCGTTGACCAGTTCGGTTAGCAGCAGCCCTAGCGCCTGGCGCACGGCCATGCGCGCGGCTTGGTCCAGGCCGGTGGTCAGGAGCTCGCCCGTTTGTTTCTTGAGCAGGCTGGTGTCGATGGTGGCGTTGATCTTGTCGGAGGCCGTGCGGTAGGCCTCGTCCATGCGCTTGGGATCCACCTCGTAGTGCTCGGCGTTGGTTTTGTCGTCCTGGCCGGCTTTATTGGCACGGGCCCATTCCTGGGCATCCTTGTCGCTCTTCGATCGGTTCAGGCTGGCGTCGGTGCCGACCAGGTTGGCGTCGTCGTTGAGGAGCGTCTTGATCTTGTCGACGCTGGCAGTGCCGTCCTTGACTTCGCCAAGCGCGAGGTGCGCGCGGGGATCGGTGGCAACGGCCTTGAGCGCAATGACATGGTCGAGGTCGAAGTCTTCGCTGAGCGGCTTGCCGGTGTAGCCATCGATGCCGCTTTGCGCCGCGCTGTCGCGCTTGCGTTGCCAGTCGGTGGTGCTTGCCGCGTAGCTGGCGCGATCGAATTCGTCGGCGCTTTGCCGGAAGCGCGCGTATCGCGCCTTGTCATCGTCCGTTGCGGTGGTGCCTTGGGCGAAGTTGTGGGCGGTGGTGACGTTGCCGCCGGTCTTGTCCTGGAACATCGCCGTGGACAAGCCAAAGGGGCCGATGATCTGGGCAAGCACATGCTGCTGGCAATCGTCGAATAGGGTTTGAAGCCGTTGCTCACGCAGCTGCGTTGCGGATTCTCTCATTGCTTGCTCTTGCTTCTCTTGGTTGGGCTTGGCTGGACTTGGCTGGACTTGGCTGTGGTTCGCTTGTTTAGCGCTGGCGCTCAGTGAATTGCGAGAACCATTGGCCGAAGCTGTCCGCAATGCGCTCTCTCTTGGGGGCGTCGTGCCACAGGGCGATGACCTGGCCGTACTGGCCGCCGGTATCCGGATCCAGGTCCAGGCAGAGGTGATCGCCGGCGCCGTTGTAGGTGAAGGGGATCCATTTTGGCGACCACCACAGTGGCTTCACGCCGGGATCCGGCCTTGCGGTCATTTGCGCGAACTCGCCGCTGGCCCAGAGTGCGTGCCACACCTTCCACTCACGCAGCACGCGTGTGGTGGATAGGAATTCGGTACCGTCGAAGAGCCATTCGGCATGGCGATCCTGGCCGTCGTGCACCAGCAGGCATTGCACGTAGTCATCGGGCAAGGACACGCCGAGCTCGCGCTCAAGGTCTGCCACCCGTTCGGCCGATGCGGGTGGGTTGAGTCCTGCCAGACGGTCCGGGTGGTGTGCTGTCAGCCGGGCTATCCGGCGTTGCCATTGCGTGTTCATCTTGGATTCCAGTGATGCGCGTTGCCGTGTGATGCGTTCGCCAATTCCAGATCGGCCATTCCTCGGATAACTTTAGGGAAATCCTGGATCTTTTTTCTTGGGCAGCCGGTTGAGGTTGCATGGCATTCAACCGCATGACAGGCGTGCATATTGGAGGCGATACCGGACAGTGAATTGTCCGGTGCGGGCAGCAGACTTGCGGCTACCGATACACAGGAGCCTGCAAATGCATCAGAACGACCCCCTCGACATGACCATTGGCCACGACGTGCTGACCCCGATCAAGCCGCTGCGGGTTGCGATTCAGCGGTGGGGTTTCTCGGCGGAGGAGGTGCAGGGCGTGATCATGGATTGCCCGACGTTTGCGGGTGCCCTGGAATGGATGCAGGCCGGGCATGCCGGCGCGCGCGCCGATGTGGTTGTCCACCTGGTTGACGCTGCGCGCCTGACCGGCGCTAACGGGGGCGCGATGTGGAATGCCATGGGGCCGGTGCAGGCGATGAGGAAGGCGCGCAACACCGGCAGCCTTGAGATTGCGCTTGTGCTTGGTGCTGCCAGCCAGCTGCCGGCCGTCCGCGCGGGCAGCTGGATCCTCGCTGGTTCGCGCAGCCTGGCGAGCGCGCTGGGCATTCTCTTGCGCTCGACGCTGGATCCGGCCGCGCTGTTGCCTGCGGGCAGCGAGCCGCTCAGGTGGCTGCGGGAGCTGGCATCGCTGGATACCACCTGCTTGCTGCTGCAGCAAACCGACCCCGCGCCCGAGCGCCTGGCCGGCAAGATCGAAGAGGATCTGGTCGCCCTGATCGGTGGAGGCTACGCGGCGCCCTCCTGGGTCTCCATTGCGGGCCCGAGCGCGGCCATTGCCGCGCTGCGCCAGCGCACCGGGGTCATCGCCCGGCGCTTGCGGTACTCCGCGCGCCCTTTCGAAAAGGCGAGCGCGGATCTGGTGGTTGCGTTTCCCTGGCCGGATCTGGTGCGTTAAGGCTTTCCTTACGTGACCGACCCCAAGGCCGATGGCTGCGTGGCCGTTGGCCCGGCGGTGTGGTCATCGTCATCGCCATCGTTGCAGCCGTCGTCGGCGTACAGGGAAGCCGCTTCCCGGAGGAGCTTGCCGATCTCGCGCCGGACACTTGCCGGGGCAATGACCTCCACAAACGGCGAGCGCTCCAGCAGCAGATTGTTCAGCGCGATCGACGGCGCTACGGTGGCGGTCAGGACAAAGCCGCCCTCCTCCTCGGTGATGCACTGATCGTCGGAGAGCCGCACGGATCGGAACTGGCTTGGGACGGACCCACGCTCGCGCACGCGCAGAACGAGTGGCTCGGGCGTGCTGGCGAACCACTCCAGCGCCTTCTCCTCCTTGATAAAGGCCTGCAGGTCGAACCCGTGCTCACGCTTGAGCACGAAGCCGCGGTTCTCCACCGCAAGCATGCGGTCGAGCCGCATCAGCCATGGCGAGCCCTGCTTGCCGCTGGAGCGCCGGTGCTTGACCACCAGGTACCAGAACGAGCCCTTCTCGACGATGGCATAGGGCAGCACCTCGTATTCCTTGGGCTGTGTGATCTCCCTGGCTGCCACCTGGTAGCGCACGAACAGCGTCTGGTCCAGGTACAGCGCGGCCCAGATGGTCTCGAAGAACTGTTCGTCGACTGTTGGCGGGATCAAGGGGTAGCCGGCGTCCAGGCGCGCGGTCTTGCCCATCCACGCCAGCGCGCTCTCTGAGCGGCTGTCGATGGGGTTCGCGCGGAGCACGCGGGCAGCGCCTTCAAAGTACCCTTCGAGGTCGCCGATGACACTATTGGGAAGGTGGTGCCGTGCAAGCTGACGCAGCTTGAGCAGCGCCAGCGAAAGATCGATCGATGGCCGCACGGCAGCTGCCGGCCCGTTTGCCAGCAGTCTCCACTGTCTTGCGGAGCCATTGCCCTCACCCGCGAGGTAGTTCTGTTGCTCCAGCGCGGCGAAGGCACGGCGAACGTCCTTTTCCTGATCCCCCGACATCCCCAGCTTTGCCATGACTGCCTGCTTGAGTTCGGGAGACTTCCATGCGTCGCGACGCTGCGAAGCCATGATGTCCAGGACAGCGCGTTGCACTTCGGCGGGAGTCGGCATTTGGGTGAGGCATGAGTTTTGTTATCGCCGGTATCGTATTCGGACTGGACAAGCGTTGTCCAGTTGCAAGCCCGCACGCGGATCGCGCCCAGGCTATGCCGGCTACGGCATAAACCTGTAAACTCGGCGCGGATCGATCCCGAAGCCTGCCTGCGGGTTGTGCCGGGCTGGATTGCCGGCCACCCCGGGCAATGCAGCGCCCATTCTCTCGACGGCGCTCTTCCAAAGCCTATTACCAAGCAGCCGTATTCAGATGACATCGGAATCCAACTACACGCCACGGATTCACCCGGGCAATCCCGGCACGACCTCTGTGTTCTCCATTGCTTCTACCCGCAATGACGAACACTGGACGGAGAACATCGACCTGACGAGCCTGCTCCAGGACGTGCTGATGGCCGAGAGCCTGCCGGTGTCCCGCCATGGCGCCTGGCTGCAGACCGCCGAGGGCCTGTGGCTGCTTCCGCGGTTGGTGAGATGGCATCTGCACGAGAATGGCATGGGGCAGTCATCGACTACCATCCAGGTCTGCCATGAACGGCTCGCACCCGAGGGGTGCTTCGAGTTCCAGCATGCGGCCAGCGATATCGACGCGGCAACTGCCATGCGCAATGGCTTTACGCAATGGGCCAGGACCGATGCCGTGGCGCTGCGCGAGGGCACCCGCGCCGAAGTCACCGAGTGCATGTCGATGACGATGGACTTCCCTGGCGAGGCGGGCCACCCGGCGCTGCGCCGCCGCGTGGTGTTTGGCCCAGCCTCGCATTACATGGCGGCACCGCATGCGCAGCCGTCATGCCCAGCCACCGCCCGCGAGGCGAGCGAGCAGGATAGCGAGAGCGAGAGCGATGTGCACGACTTCTGCCCATGCTGCCTGCTGACGAACTCGATTGACGCCTTTCGTCCCTTGCTTGCGTCTTGCGAGTTCGCCGCCATCCGCCTGTACGCCGCGCGCGATGCCGAGGGCGAGATCCAGGCGGATTGCCGTGTCAACGGCGAAGACTATCCGGCCGGCCAGCTGGCTTTGATGGACTACGTGAAAACCTGGCCGGAGATGGGATTTGAATTCCGCAAGCAGCTTGTGGTGGTGCGCAGCCTGGACTGAAAGAGCGATAGGGCAATTGGGTGGCAGCTGCCCACCGCTCTTGCCGCCGCGCGTTTGCCAGCGCTGTGGCCGGTCCCTGCGCAGCTGGCTTGGTTAGGAACGGCGGACACAAACACGCTGCCCTTAAAAACGTTGGTTGGCGTGCCTCACGCTGACAAAGGAAATGCAATGCCACGATCTACGTCCGACCCGGTCACCACGGGCCGTGCTCTGCTTGGTGTCGGATCGCTACTGATCTTGATGGTGGGTGTGCTGCTCCTGGTGTTGCGGATCGCACAGCAAAACTACATCATGGCCCTTGGCGTGGTCTGGGTGGCCAACGGCCTGACCCTGATCCTGCATGCGCTGTACTGGCGGCGCTATGGCTTGTCCAGGTGCTGGAAGGTGGCGGTGGTCCTCCAGGGCTTGCTGACAATCGCGCCGCTGCTGCTCGGGGAGTACGGGCTGATCTTGATCTTCTTCATGCTGGGCGGGGCGCTCCGCTTCTGGTAGCGCCAGCTTTTACCGAGACGTCGGAATGGGTATTGAATACAAGATCGTCGTTGACCTGCCGTCAGACGACATCGCCGAGAAAATCCTCGGCCGCGCGGGCGGCGGGGCAGGCAGGAAGGGGGCCTCCGGTTTTGATTTCCGGTCGCCGGGGAATTCGGGTCAAATGCCCGATGCCATCGCCAGTGTGGAGCCCTATGGATTCTACTTTTGCAGCTTCTCGGGAATCGTTGGCCTGAGCGCTGAAGTGCTCGGCTTTATCGTTGCCGCCGCCGCCGCATACGGAAAGGTGCTTGTGGAGGATCTTGAGTAACGCGGCTGCCGGAAGCAATACGCTGTTTTGCTCCCCTCTCCCATGAAATGGGAGAGGGGAGCTACGGCAGTGCCGGATTTGCCCTATTTTGCGTCCGCCGCCGAGCCAAGCTCACCTAGCCGGCGTGCAAATTCCGCAGGCGCCACGGGCCGGCAGAATAGAAAGCCCTGTTGTCTCTCGCAGCCGAGGGAGCGTAGATAGGCTGCCTGTTCCGGGGTTTCCACGCCTTCCGCCGTTACGCTCATGCCGAGCGAGTGCGCCATCGCGACAACAGCGTGGGTGATTGCGGTGGAGTCGCGATTGTCTGGAAGTCCGGCGACGAATGATCGATCGATCTTGAGGTTATGAAGCGGGAAGCGCTTTAGATAGGATAGCGACGAGTATCCCGTGCCGAAATCATCGACGGAAATCCTCACGCCGGTACGGGTCAGCGATGTCAGCGCCGGCATCACCGTTTCGCTATCCATCATCAACAGCCCCTCGGTGATTTCCAGCTCCAGCGCACTGGGCTCGAGCCCCGCGCGCGTGAGGCAGCCGTGGACCATCTGCGCCAATCCCGCGTTGATCTGGCGCGGGGACAGGTTCACCGCTATCGAAAGATCCGGTGCGATGGTTCGCCGCCATTCTGCCGCCTGCGCGCACGCTCGATCCAGCACCCACTGGCCAATGGCTACGATCATGCCTGTCTCTTCCGCGACCGGAATGAACTCCTCCGGCGAGACGTCACCGAGTTCGGCGCTGTGCCATCGCAGGAGGGCTTCCGCGCCAACCGCGCTTGCGCTCTGGCTGTCCACGATGGGCTGGTAGACGACATTGAGCTCGCCTGCGGTCAACGCACGCCGCAAGGATTGCTCCACGGCGAAGCGGCGCTGCATGCGCAAGTTAAGCGAGGCCGTAAAGAACTGGAAGCTGTTGCGCCCCAGTTGCTTGGCGTAGTACATGGCGGAGTCCGCATTGCGCAGCAGTGTTGCGGCGTCACGGCCGTCTTCTGGAAACAGGCTGATGCCAATCGAAGCGCCAATAAAATACGCGTTCTCGCCGACCGTGAACGGCAATGCAATGGACTCGAGAAGCTGCGTGGCCAGCGCGGCGATCTCTTCGGTGCTGCGATAGCCGCGTATCACGATCACAAATTCATCGCCGCCCACACGTGCGAGCGTGTCGTCGTCCCGCACACAGCTGGTCAGCCGCTGGGCGACGCTGCGCAGCAGGGCGTCGCCGGTTTCATGCCCGGCCGAGTCGTTGACCAGCTTGAAGCCGTCCAGGTCGACGTAGACGATGGCAACGCGCGGCGGGTCTTGTCCGTCGTTGTCGCCGGGCGCGAGTATTTCGGTCATCCGGTCGGCAAGATAGCTGCGATTGAACAGTCCCGTCAGGGAGTCTCGCGTCGCGAGATACTTCAGGCGCTGGGTGGCGTCGCGTACCGGCCCGATATCCACAAAGGAGACCAGCAGGGAACCCGGTGCTGTCTCGCCCGGCTTGATGATCGGGACCACATTCTCGCTGACCCAGATGATCTCGCCATGGATCAGTTCATGCCCGATCACCTGGCCGAGAACCGGTTGCCCCGTTGCTATCACGCGGGACGTTGGCCGGTCCGCGAACGCGATCGGGGATCCGTCGTCATGAAAGGACCGCGCGACGTTGCCGTAGATATTGCTGCCAACCAGCGACGTCGCCGAGCGGAACATGCGCTGCGCACTTGGGTTGCATGCCAGCACGATACCGCTTGGCGTTAGCACGAGGATGCCTTCGCTCAGGAGATCGACCACGAAGCGATGATGTTCTTCGCTCTGCGCGAGCCGTTGCGCAATCGCATCCTGATGCACGGCAAGGCCCACGCTCTGCCCTATGTTGCGCAGGATCGTCTCTTCCTTGGCGGTTGGTCGCCGCGGGACGCGGTAATAGACCGCAAACGCCCCGAGCACCTTCCCCGCATCGTCCAGGAACGGAATTGACCAGCAGGCGCGCAGCCCGATCGGCAACGCAAGCTGCCGATAGTCGTCCCACAAGGGATCTGTCGCGATATCCTCCACCACCACCATGCGCCGCTCGAACATGGCCGTGCCGCATGAACCGGCGCCAGGGCCGATCTGGAGCCCGTCAATCGCCGCGCTGAACGCGTCGGGCAACGAGGGCGCCGCGCCGAATTTTGCGTGCGTGCCATCGCCATCGAGCAGGAGAATGGAGCATGACGGCCCTTCGCCAAGCATCGCCTCGGCGCGGCGGCATACCTCGGCGAGCAGTGCCGGGAGCGGCATATTGCGGGTGATCAGCCGCAGTACCGTTTGCTCGAATGCCAGCATCTCGTCGGCCAGGTCGGAGGGAGGGCGACTGGCTGGGAGCGCTGCGGCATTGCCGGAATCGGCTGGCACCGGGCTGTCTTTCATTGCTGCGCTCCCTGGTTGAGGCTGGCGGGTGGCAACATTCTACGAACATTGGCGCGTTCTTGCGACCAAAATCCTCCGCCACCGGGTTGGGGCAACGGTGAGTACATCGGCCGGTTTTCCGCCAGGCTGGAGGCCGCGTTTGCAGTGCGGCTTGGCGGCCAGCTTGGGGCGGCGTAGCTCGGCGCTATCTGTTTGACGCAATAGCACCGTCCAATTGTCGCGGAGTGCATTGTGGCTGCCTCGGTGAGGTAGTTGTGATCGGCCTGCAGGCCCCGCCCTCCCAACGTAGGGTGAAGCCTCGTTGGCGGGCCGCCGTTATAGACGCACACCTTCCTTCCTCTCGCCCCTCTACGAGCGATCGTCTCCCCTGTGGAAAGATCGATTGAGATCCTGTTTTCAGTTTCACTAACACCCGATTAAAGCATGGCCGTTGTTGCAGACACAATTGTTGAATTTTTACTAGATCCATTGGCTGATGCGTTTGCCGAGCCATCAGAAGCGAATACACACCAGGAGATTGGGAAATTTCCCAAACTTTTTACGATGACGCTCTGCTAATGTCGCGTCCAAATTCAGCGCGGCAGGATCGGCAGCATCGCGGCGGCGTTTCCTTGTTGAGCATGGGAAGCGTCTTACGCATCGTCCTATCCGATTTCGTTCGCGCACACTTTGAGAATGGGAGAGGCCCTGTGCGGCGTGGCGAGATTGGGATGGAGCACCAAAAGACGACGGTCATCGCAGTGGCGGCGCATGGCCTGCGCCTTTCCGCTCTGGCCTGGGGCGCGCTCCTGCTCATGGGCACTTGCCTTGCCGCCGGCGTGGTGCCCGATGGCGGCAACAGCGCGCCCACGGTCACGGTGGGGGCCAATGGCCGCATCACCGTTGGCATCACCAATGCGGTTGGCGGCGTTTCCACCAACACCTACCGGGACTTCAACGTCCCGCGCGCCGGCGTCGATCTCGATAACCGCGCGGTGCTCGCCCGCACCATCCTGAATCAGGTCACGAGTACCAATCCGTCGTTGCTCGAAGGGCCGTTGAATGTGCTGGGAAATCGCGCCAATGTCATTGTGGCCAATCCCAACGGGATCACCGTAAATGGCATGACGGTGCATAACATTGGCAATCTCGCGCTGACTACCGGCCAGGTGTCATTCAATGATCTCACCGTTGCCAACGGCCAGCTACAGCGCAATGTTGTCCTCACTACCAGCCAGGGCACCATCGATATCGGCCCCGGCGGGCTGTCAGGCACCCTGCTGAACCTGGAGCTGGTGGCCAAGCAGATCCGGGTGGGCGGTAAGGTCGAGAATCTTTATGGGGATGCCAACGCAAGCATCCGTGCCGTGGCGGGGACCGGCAGCGCCGAGATCGATACAAGCCTGTCTCCGACGGACAACGATCCGGAAAGAAAGCACCCGTGGGTGAAATACACCGCGCCCGCGGTGAACCCGGGCCAGGGCATCGCGCTGGACATCACGGCTGCGGGTAGCCTGAGTTCAGGGCGGATCGCACTGCTGGTGACGGATCAAGGCGCCGGGGTGCGCCATGCCGGCTCGGCCTACGCCACCGCCGGCGATTTCGCGGTATCCGGCACCGGCGATCTGCAACTCGCCTCCGGCAAGATCCAGGCGCTGCAGGATGTGGTGATTGGCACTGGCGGCATGCTTGGCACAGGCAACCTGGATGCCGGCCGGCATCTGCAAGTCAGCTCCGACCGCATTGACCTGCATGCCACCACGCTGGCCGCCGGCACCCACGCAACAGGGGATCTGGTGATGGGCGCGGCAGGACAGGCACACAGCGAACCCATCAGGCTGACCGGCTCGGTGCTGAGCGCCAGCGGCGGTATCGGGCTTCTGGACGCGGGCGCGGGCATTGCGCTTGCCGGCACGCAGGCCTCGGCCGGGGGCAACCTCGTCATTGCGACATCGCGGCTCCAGACCACGCAGGCTGACACGCGCACGGCACTGGCTTCGCGCAATGGCTCGCTGAGCATTCAGGCAGATACGGCGGCGCTGTCCGGTACCGATGTCGACGGCGTCGCCGGCACCGGCATCCAGGTGCGCGATCTTGCGTTGCAGGGCACCGCCATACGCGCCTCCGGCGCCGCCGTGGCCATCGATGCCACCGGCAGCTATGTCCAGCGTGACAGCAGCGTGCTGGCCGCGACCGATGTGCGGCTGCATGCGGGGTCGGTGCTGCTTGACTCGGCCGCCGCGCAATCGACGCTGGTGGCCACCCAGGGTGGCGTGCTGCTGCAGTCCGACCGCGAGCTGACCAGCCAGGGCGCGCTGATCCAGGGGCAATCGCGTATCGCGGGGCAGGCGCAGTCCGCCGGTGCCGTAACCGTGCTGACGGGCGGCACCGTGCTCAATACCTCCACCCCGGACTATCTCGGGATCTTCTTCGGTGCGGGCGACGATGTCACGGTCCGGGCCGGGGGCGATGTCATCAACCGCTATGGCCGCATGCTGTCGAACGGCTACCTTGCCGTGACGGCCGGCGGCGACCTGCGCAACGAGATCACCAAGCAGGCCGGCGCCAATGGCGAGCAGCCAAGCTACCAGACCGGCAGTGGCCAGCGCTGGCTGGTGCTGACCAAGACCAGCGCGCGCTTTGACGTGGACTATGGCCAGGTTGACCGGCCGGCGCAGATTGCCTACCTGCTTTCGGACAAGGGCACCACGCTCACCGGGCGCAACGTCATCAACACCGGCGGGGAAATCTATGCCAACAACGGCGACATCAAGATCCGCGCGGCTGACACGTTCCGCACCGAAGGGATCACCAGCGGCACCGCGCACTATTCCCGCAGCTGCATGATCGTCTGCCGCACCTCGGCGTCATCGACCACCACCGTGACGGGTGGCCTGTTGTCCGCCGGTGGCCATATCGACATCCAGGCGGGCAAGCTGGCCGCGAACGTGGGCGGGCGCGTGCTGGCGCTGGGTGACTTGACGGTCAATGCGCCGCTGACCTACGCCGCCGGGGTGACCGGCTACTCGGCGATCGCGCGCGACCGGGGCTTCAAAGCCTTCTTTGGCGACACCTGGGCCAGGCTCTACGCCACGGACATCGGTGGCAGCTGGATGGCGGCGGGCCGCACGCGCATCGGCGGCGACACCGTAACGGATGGGGGCAGTTTCGAGGGTGACGTGGCCATTGCGGGCACCACCACGGTGACGCGGCCGCGCCAGCGCGTTCCCGTCACCGTTGAGAACCACCTCGGTTTCACTTCCTGGGTGTGGCAATGATGCGGCGCGCTACCCCACTCCGGCTCCGGCTCCGGCTGTCCGTGACAGCCCTGGCGATCCTGTCTGCGGGTTCCGTGCAGGCTCAGGTGCCGCCAATGCCGTTGCCATCGGCAGCGCCATTGCCTCAACTCACGCCGGAAGACCCAGCGCAGCGCCTGTTGCGCGAGCAGCGCCAGCGCGACCTGGAGCGTGAGGCCACCCAGCCACCGGCCCGGATCGAGAGCCAGCAGGTATTGCCACCCGACACACCCATCGAAGCGGTGCCCGAGACATCGGCCACGTTCGAGATCCAACGTATCCAGGTGATCGGCAATACCGTGCTGTCGGATGCCGAGACTAGCGCCATCACGGCACCGTTCGTTGGCAAGTCATTGGGGACCAATCGCATCAACCTGTTGCTGCGGCGCTTTACCGAAGCCTTTGTGGCGCGGGGCTTGATCACCACGCGCGCTTATCTGGGCGAGCAGAATCTTGCCTCCGGTGTGCTGATGGTCACCGTTGTGCCGGGCACGGTCGAATCGATCCGCCTCAACGGGCGCACCATCCGCCCGCGTGGCAGCGATGGTAGCGTCGATGGCAAAGAGAGCGGATGGCTCGATACCGTGGGCGGCGGGCTGCTAACGGACGCTGGCACCGGCTGGCAATTCCCCGCGCCGGGCGACACCTTGCGCCTGCAGGATCTGGAGCAAGGGGTTGACCAGGTCAACCGCCTGCGCCGCAACCGCGCCGAGCTGCAGATACTGCCGGGGCAGACGCCGGGCAGCTCGGTGGTGGCGCTGGCCAACCAGGCCGGCGACCGTTTCCGCTTCAATGCCGGCGTGGACAACTATGGCAGCCGCACCACGGGCATCTCGCGCACGCGGCTGGGCATCGATGCCGACAACGCACTGGGCTTGCAGGAGGCGGTGTCCGCCAGCTATGTGGGCACGCGCGACACCAATGCGGCCGTGCTCTCGGCGGCGGCGCCGTTCGGCTACAACACCTTCAGCTATACCGGCTCGATATCCGAGTACCAGACCGCCATTGGCGATACCGCGCTGCTGTACGGCCGCACCTTTGGCCACACGCTGGGCTGGAACCGGGTCCTTACCCGCGACCGGAGCGGGCGGCAGGCTTTCGACCTGACCCTCACGTATCGCAAGAGCGAGCGCGAGATCAACAACCTGGAGCTGGATCCCCAGCGGCTCACCGTGCTGCGCGCGGCCTGGAGCGGATTGCGGCGCTTTGCCGCCAACGACCAGCAGGGCTATGCCACGGCCGAGGCTGGCGTCTCGCGCGGGTTGCGGCTGATCAATGCCACCCGTGACCCCGCCGACATCCGCTCTGACGAAGCGCATGCGCAGTTCACCAAGCTCGATGCCAATGCGAGCCTGCAACTGCCGTTGCCGCGGGCATTCGACGCCCTGCTGGCCTGGCGTGCGCAGCTCGTCGCGCAGTGGGCCAATGTGGCGCTGTTCGGCTCCGAGCAGATCTACGCGGGCGGCGTCAGCACCGTGCGCGGCTTCCGCGAAGGCGCCATCGCCGGCGACCGTGGCGCGTATCTGCGCAACGAGATGGTGTGGGCCAACGCGCCGGCGCTGGCCGGCATCCGCATGGAGCCGTACCTGTTCCTGGACGGCGGCCAGACCCAATCGGTCGCAACCCGTGACTGGCAATCGGTGGCTGGCACCGGCGCCGGCATCCGTCTCTCGGCCCAGTGGGCCAAGCAAACATTCACCAGTGAGCTGCTGGTTGGCGTGCCGCTCGCGCAGCCCAGCTACCTGGGCACAAAGGCGCCGCTTTTGTTGGCCACGCTCAACTGGACCTATTGAGCTGGGCCGATGAGCTGGGCCGATGAGGTGGGCTGGAAGCGGCCTGCCTGAACGCAGAACACAGAACACAGAACACAGAACACAGAACTCCGATACCCGATATCCGATGTCAAAGGAAACCAACATGCAATCCCAGATCTTTCGCCTTATCGCCACCACCGCATTGGCTTTCAGCCTGCAACCGGTCTTTGCCGCGTCGGTCAACGGCGTGGCAATCCCCGATGACCAGATCACCCGTGCCATGCAGCAGGCACAACTCCCCGACAACGACGCAACACGCAACGCCATCAAGCAGCAGCTGATCGCGCGCGAGCTGTTCCGCCAGGAAGCGGCCAAGGCCAAGGGGCTGGAAGCGCGGCCCGATGTGCAGCAGGCCCTGCGCGAGGCGAAGGACGCCATCCTGACCCAGGCTTGGCTCAAGGACCATATCAAGCCCGCACCGGTTACCGAGGAGCAGGTGCGCTCGCGCTACAACGCCATCGTGGCAAGCCTGGGCGACAAGGAATACAAGGGCCGCCTGATCGAGCTCGCCGACGATGCCGCGGCCGCCGCCGCGCTCGCACGCATCCAGGGCGGCGAGGACTTCGCCAAGGTGGCGCAGCAGGTGAGCCTCGCGCCGTCCAAGGCCAGTGGTGGCGCGATGGACTGGCTCAGCTTCAAGGTGCCGGCGCAGGAGGGCCAGACCCAGAACCTGCCCTTGCCGCTTGCGCAGGCGCTGTCCACCCTGCCCGCTGGCGCGGTGAGCGCCGCCCCCGTGGCCTGGAACAACCGCCGCTTCCTGGTCAAGGTTGACGAAGTGCGCGCGACCCGTGTCCCGGCCTATGACACCGTCAAGCCCGGCATCCAGCAAGCGTTGCAGGCGCAAGAACTTGAGCGGGCCACGACCACGCTGGTCACGCAGTTGCTGGGCAAGGCAAAGATCACGCAGTAAGGCGGCCCGCAAGGCCGCCCGCCCTCCTACGCAACCCGCCCCAAGACATCCAGTTCGACGCACTGCCAGGAAGCACCATGTACCGCGTGAAACAAGCCGCTCTGCCTCAGGACAACGCACAACCCGATCCATCGCCCGGCCTCTCCATGGCCGAGCGTGGCCGTCGCCGCTGGTGGGTGCGTGCGCTGGCTGGCGTGGTGGCCATCACGACCTGGATTGCGCCGCTGCAGGTGTCCTTGCAGCAAGCCCGGCAGGCGGCAGGGGCGTTGGCGGCGGGCGCCTCGGATCCGGCCAGTCTTGCGATGCAGACCGGCGCCGCGCGGCAAAGCCTGATGCGCTGGGCAGTCGCGCACCTGCCGGTGACGGTCAGCTTTGGTCCTGCGGCGGCCCATGCCGCGCCGGTCACCGACCCGAACGCGCCGGTGCGTTTCACCCCGTCGATTGGCACCACCAGCGGACCGGGTGCGCCGGCGGGCGGCGTGCCCGTGGTGGGCATCACCACGCCCAATGCGGCGGGTATCTCGCTCAACCAGTACCGCGCATTCGTGGTCGATCCGATCGGCCTGATCCTCAATAACAGCACCACTGGCGGCGGCACGTTCCTCGGCGGCCAGGTTGGGGCCAACGCCAACCTGGCCACCTCTGGCCCGGCTGGCCTGATCATCAACCAGGTCACCAGCCAGACGCCCGCCCAGGTCAACGGCACCATCGAAGTGTTCGGCGCCCCGGCCGGGGTTGTGATCGCCGCGCCCGGCGGGGTCTATACCCGTGGTGCGAGCTTTACCAACACCACCCAGGTCACGCTCACCACCGGCGTGCCGCAGTTCCTGTCGGGCGCCGGGACAGCCACCAGCTTCGATGCCGCCACGGCCGCCGGCTTCCTCGTGCAGGGCGGGCGCGTGCAGATCGCCAACCCGTCGCCGGGGAACCCCAACGGCGTGGGCATCGAGGGCACGGTTGGCAACATTAACCTGATCGCCGAGTCGATCGGTGTCGATGCGGCGCTCTACGCGGGCAACCAGATCAATCTGGTGGCCGGGCGCCAGTTGGTCACGCCCGCCGCTCCGCCCACCGCTGCACCATCCGGCGGCGCCTTTGCCACCACGGCCACCGGCGCAAACAACGCGGCCAGCAACACCAGTGCCGCCAGCGGCCTGGCGATCGACGCCACCGCGTTCGGTGCCATGACTGCCGGCCAGATCCATATCGTGAGCACCGCCGCGGGCCTGGGCGTGCGCGCCGATGGCAATCTCGCCGCGTCGGCCAGCAACCTGACGCTGGACTCCGCCGGCAACCTGAAGGTTGGCAGCACCTACGCCAAGCAGGCGGTCGCGCTCAATGCCGCCGGCGCCGTGGTGGCGTCGGGCAATGGCCACAGCGAGGCCGGATACACGCTCAACGCCGGGCAGGACGCCACACTGGGCGGCACGCTGAACGCGGGCAACGCCGTGGCGGTGTCGGCAGGTGGCTCGATCCACGGTGCCGGTGGCATCCAGGCGCAGAACGCCGTGACCCTGGCCGCCGGCGGCAGCGTGGATGTGGGCGGCGCGGTCCGTGGATCGCAGATCGCCATCTCGGCGGCGGGCAACGATGGCCGTGGCGATATCCATTTGCGTGGCGATGTCAGCGCGCCGGGCACCATCCAGCTCAACGCGGCGCGCGACACCACCATCGACGGCAGCGCGGTCTCCGCTTCCGATCTGGATCTGTCGACCCAACGCCATCTCACCATCAACGGCATGGCGGGCAGCACCGGCGGCAATGTGTCGCTCACTGGCGTCACCGGCAATGTCACCACCACCGGCAACGTCGTGTCGCCCGGCACGCTAGCCGTTACCGCCGGCACCGATGCCAATCTCGGCGGCCAGGTGCTCGCCACCGGCCCGGTTGGCGTTACCGCCCGCAGCGGGAGCATCACCACCAGCGGGCAGATCGGCAGCAACGCCAGCCTCTCCCTCACCGCCGCGCAGAACGTCACGGTGGGCGGCCAGGCCCAGAGCGCGGGCAAGGCCACCATTACCGCTACCGCCGGCAGCGCCGCGATCAACGGCGCGCTGACCAGCGATGGCGACGCCGCCATCGCGGCGGGGCAGAACGCCAACGTGGCCGGCAGCGTAGCCAGCGGCGGCAACGCCACGATCCAGGCCGCGGCAGGCTCGGCCACGGTGAGCGGGACGCTCTCCAGTGTGGGCAGCGCCACGGTGAACGCGGGACAAAACCTCACCCTGGGCGGCAGCGTGCTGACCGGCGGCGATCTGGCGGCCACGGCCGGGCAGACGCTCAAGGCGGGTCAGCTCACCTGGGTGGGCGGCAACGCCACCCTGCGCGGCACGGATATCCAGGTCGGCTCGGTGGCGGGTTCCGGCGCAACCGGGGGCAATGCCGTCACCGGCACGCTCGACGCGACGGCCACGCGCAGCCTAGCCCTGACCGGCGACACCACGGCCGCCAACATGACGCTGGGCGGCCAGTCCATTGCCAACAGCGGGGCGACGATCGCCACGCAGCAGCTCACGGTCAACGGCGGCGCCGTGAGCAACGCCGGGACGCTCGCAGGCAACCAGGTCAGCCTGACTGCCTCCAGCCTGACCAACCGCGGCACTGTCGGCGGCCAGACCGTCAACGTCACGGTGGCGAATGCCCTGGACAATGCCCAGGGCCTGATCGCAGGCGCCAAGCATCTCGCCGTCACCAGCGGCGCGCTCGCCAGCAACCAGGGCGGCACCCTCTTCGCCGGCGACCTCACCGGACACGCGCCGACGACAGGCGACCTGACGCTGAGCATCACGGGCGGCAGCGGGAGCTTCAACAACGCGGCAGGCCAGATCCTGGCGGGCAACAACCTGACCGTGAGTACGCCGAACCAGGTGTTCGACCCATCGGCGGCCACCGCCGGCACGCTGAACGCCAACGCCACCCTGACCCTCGCCGCGCTGGCCATCAACAACACCGGCACGTGGAACGTGCCGGGCGGCAACGTGGTGCTCAACGCCAGCCAGGGCATCACCAACACCGGCACGATCCAGAAATCCGGCGACCTGACCCTGGCCACCGGCGGCACGCTCACCAATGCCGGGCAGATTGTCAGCGGCAGCCATCTCTCGCTGTCCGCTGGCGCCTTGACGAACACCGGCACCCTGCACGCCAACGGCAACCTGGCGCTGGGCGGCAACGTGGCCAACCAGGGCACCGCCGAGGCCCTGGGCAACCTGACCGTCACCGGCGGCGACTACGACAACCGTGGCGGCACCACCCAGGCCGGCGGCGACATCAAGGTCGATATCTCCGGCACGCTCAACAACATCGGCAGCGTGATCGGCGCCAAGGGCAACTTGCATATCGCCGCGGGCGCGGTCATCAATGACCGCACCGCGCCGGTGGATGCGGGCAGTTCCTTCACCAAGGTGGTCAACGACAGTCTGCTCAACGCGACCATCATCGGCAGCTATTCGCCTTGGTTGCAAGGGGGATCCTGCGACAGCTGCTCTGCCTATGTACCAGGCGCAATATCCAATATCACGCTGGCCGACGTCAGGCGCAATCCCGACGGTTCCGTACTGCTGGTTCGCGGTGCGGAGATCATTCCCTCGAACGGGGACCAGCAGTACGGACAAGACCTGTGGCACCTGATCCCGGCCGCCCCGGGTGCGGCTAGGGTGCCGCCCTTCCTGCTGACGCCCGAAAGCACCCTCAATATTGGCGTACCCACCGTCGACCATACCGTGGTGCGGCAGGCCGACGGGACCGCCGGCCAGATCATCAGTGGCGGGAACCTCGACATCGGCACGGCCTCGCTCTCGAACAAGGGCGGCATCATTTCGGCGGGCAGGAACGTAACGCTCAACGTTGGCAGCCTGGACAACAGCCGTTCTGCAACGCTGGTCAACAGTACCGGGGATTCGGTGAACCAGGGCGAGCTCTCGGCCTTCATGGCGCAGCTTGCGGCACTCACAACGGGCAATACCGGCATCTACGGAGCGGGACCGCTGGTCTACGGCGTGCCGCCGAGCATGAGTGCCTGCGACAGCTGCTTCGCGCCGCCGCCATGGTCGCCGGTCGCACAAGGCAAAACTGCCACTGGCGCGGCTGCGGCCGCGCCCAGCCAGGTCACTACCAGCACCCAGCTCGGCAAAGCCGGCCAGATCACCGCCGGTGGCAACCTGAATCTCACCGGCACCGGCGACCTGACCAATGCCGGCGACCTGGCCGCGGCGGGCAAGGTCGCCATCAAGACGCCGGGCACGTTCACCAACAAGGGCGTCTACGACAGCAAGATCACCACAACGCCCGGCTGCGTGGCGGGCGCGCCGGACTGCCCGGGCGACAGCAATCCCCGCGTGGATTCCCTTGCCTGGCAGCA